>NZ_JAFMPL010000024.1:0-82935 GCF_019038455.1 Nocardia noduli | reverse complement strand
CGTCGAACCACCGCCCGTTCTTGATGATTGTGTCGTAGCTCACTCATATATAGAAACCGTTTGGTCGCTAACTGTCAAGGGGTGTCGGACGTGCTCCGATATGGGCCGGAACGCGATGTACGTCATGTACGTTGTGTACGTCATGAGCGCGCGTGAACGACGGGATGCCGAGGCTATGAACGCGCGGGTGGCTCAGCGAAAATCGGTGACGCGGTACGAATCGATGGTTCGTGCCAGGGAGAACTTCGCCAACATGCTTTCCGTGGCGGAGGCCGGTGATGTCGCCGTGGTGACCCGAAGTGGCAAGGATTCGGCACTCGTCGAGCTGGGGCGGTTCCGCTGGATGCTGAGTCGGATCATCACCGCCCATGAGGCGCAGGTCGTCCACGAGAACGGGAAGTGGGTCGCATTCCTGCCCGGGCTGCCGCTCGCGGTGGAGGAAGACGACTTCGATTCCGCCGTCGCCGCGCTGATCGAGGCCATCCGGGAATATGCCGCGGACTGGCAGACGCACCTCTACGCCGCCGTCAACCACCGGCAGAATCGAGAGTTCGTGCAGTTCGTCGAGCTATCGACCGATGCCCAGTTGAAGGAATGGCTGGTCATGGCCGAGCGGTGAGTACCTTCCCGCCGGGTAACCGTAAGGCCCACGATACGTTCTGCCGCAACGACAATTGGGTGCTCGTTCGTGACGCCAAAGGCGGCACCGTGCAGCATCGCCGAACCTATGGGCTGTCGCTGTCCGACGGCCGCACACTGCGAACGCGAATCTCACGTCCGGTCGACGCCACCGATCACGGCCCGACGATGTGGTCGCAGATTCTGCGCGAGCAGTTGATCGTTTCTCAGGAGCAATTCTGGAATTGCGTCACTTTCGGGAAACGTCCGGACCGTGAGTCCAGAGCCGTCGCCATACCGAACAAGCAGTCGATTCCGGCCGGCGTGGTCGAGAAACTCATCCGGCTGGTCGGACTGTCGGAGGAAGAAGTCGGTGCGATGACGCGCGACGAGGCGATCGGTCGCCTCGATCAATACTGGACCGACCAGGCTTAGTCGGGTCCGTCCGCCTCGCGGAGCTTGAGGGATTCCCCCGGCTCGACGCGAATGTCCGCGGGTGAACACACGGCGGCGTCGCTCGGGACGACGGCCGCCATCACCGGCTGCCCGCTGACGCTGTCGACGAGCCGCACCGGCGGTCCGGTGGGGTCGCCCAGGTATCGATCGCCCCATTGCATGAGTCCGACCAGTACCGGGTACAGCTCCCACGCCTTCTGTGTCGGGTGGTACTCGTGCCGTTCGCGCCCGCCCGGCTCGCGGTAGGGCTCGCGGACGAGTAGTCCCTGATCGACCATTTCCCTGAGGCGCTTGCTGAGCACGGAGGGGGAGACGCCGAGGTGGTGCAGGAAATCCTCGAAGCGATGCACGCCGTTGAGCGATTCGCGCAGCACGATCAGGGTCCATCGATTGCCGAGGACGTCGAGCGCCCGCACGATCGGGCAGTTGTCCAGATCGACCGATGTCCACTCCACACGTCCAGGATACCGAGTGTGGATTCTGAAAAAGTATTCAGCTAGTCTGGCTTCTAATTCAGTAGTTAGGAGAGCTTGTGGACCACACCTATGACACGCTGCGCGTTCGGGTAGCGCACGGTGTCGCCTCCGTATCCATCGACAACCCGCCGATCAACCTCTTGGACACCGCGCTGGTGGCCGATCTCGATCGATTCGCCACCGCGGTCGCCGACGACGACGCGATCCGGGTGATCGTGCTCGACAGCGCGGATTCGGAATTCTTCCTCGCCCACGGCGATATGCGCCTGATCGTGGATCCGGATGCCCTCGCGCGATTCGTCGAGGGGCCGGGCGCGGGTCTGTACGGCCGCTTCCGTGCCCTTCCGCAGGTGACCATCGCAAAGATCACCGGCCGGGTGCGCGGTGGCGGGAACGAATTCCTGTTCGCCCTGGATATGCGTTTCGCCGCACGCGGCGCCGCCTGGTTCGGATATCCCGAGGTGAGTCTCGGCATCTTCCCCGGTGGCGGCGGCACCCAGTACCTGCCCCGGCTGGGCGGTCGCGCGCGTGCGCTGGAGGCCGTTCTCGGCGCGGACCTCTTCGACGCCGACACCGCCGAGCGCTACGGCTGGATCAACCGCGCGCTGCCCGCCGCCGAACTCGACCACTACGTCGATCGGTTGGCCACCCGCATCGCTTCCTACCCACCCGAGGCCGTGGCCGCGGCGCGCCGGGCGGTCGACGCCGCGAACCTGCCGATCGAGGAGGGGCTGAAGGTGGAGGCCGAGCTGTTGTGGCCCGTCTTCACCGGTGCCACCGCGATCGAACGCACCGCGGCCGCCCTCGCCGCGGGTGCCCAGACGCGCGACGGCGAACTCGACCTCGAGCGGGTCCTCGAGGTCGGCGTCGGGGCGGCATCGGTGTAGCGGTCGGTCAGTTGTCCTGTGGGCGGTGCACGAAATTGGGGCGTATGTCGTCGTCGGCGGCGTCGAAGTAGCGGTGGAAGGTCGGTGTCAGGCCGGAGGAGATCGGCGGGTTGATCCAGGACCAATCGGTGGGGCAGGTGCGGCCCGCCGACGCCTCCTTGTCGACGTGGTCGCAGAACTGTTTGGCCACGGTGTGATGGTCGACGATGTGGACACCCGCCTTGCGATAGCTGTGCAGCACCGCGCGATTCACCTCGATCAGCGCCTGATCGCGCCAGAGGGTACGCGCGTGCGAGGTGTCGAGTTCCATCATGTCCGCGATCAACGGCAGCATGTTGTAGCGGTTGGTGTCGCTGAGATTGCGCGCCCCGATCTCGGTGCCCACGTACCAGCCGTTGAACGGCGCGAACGGATAGGTGACGCCGCCGATTTCCAGATTCATATTGGAAACCGCCGGTACCGCATGCCATTTCAGCCCGAGTCCGGCGAACCAGTCGAAATCGGGGTGTTCGAGTTCGACCTCGCGGACCAACTCCGGCGGCACGTCGAACCAGCGGATCGGCTCGTCCGGCGTACTGATCAGCAGCGGCAGGACGTCGAAGGGCGTGCCCGCGCCGCGCCAGCCCAATTTCCGCGCGAATTCGGTGATTCCGACGTGGGCGGCGTCGCCGGTGACGGTGCCGTCGCCATTGCGATACCCGGCGTAGCGGATCAGTTGTGGGCTGACGATGCGGAATTCGCGTCCGTCGGCCTGGCGCGGCGGTCCGACCGTGATCATCGACTGGACCGCGCCGCCGTTGGTCGCCATATGCAGGTGCTGCCAGCACACCTCGGCCAGTTCGCGAGCCGTCCGCACCTGCCTCGCGTCGAGTAATTTCAAAGAGCGCCAGTGCTTTCGGCCGACACATCGCGAGTGATTGCGCCACGCGAGTTTGGCGCCGATCAGGATCTCCTCGGCCGTCTGGACGTAGCACCCGTTCTGCTCGAGTTGTTCCGAGGCGGTGCGGCGGCGGTGGGAGGACAGATGCGCTAGTTCGGGTCGGCGGAAGAATTCGTCGCATTCGCGCAGACGGCGGTGTAGATCCGTGCGGTCGGGTATCGGGGTGGCGGTGGTCTCGACTGATCGAACTGGCGACACATTGTTCACGATTTTCTCCGGTCGGGCATCGGGCCTAACAGACAGAACATCTTTCGAGCAGAGAACTCGCGCGTGGTGCACCCCCCTGTCATGCCGGGACATCCACGAGCACGATGTCGCGCGCGATGCGGTCGAATAGCCCGCGCGCGACGGTCACAGCAACCCCCGGACGAACGACGGGATCACGGCACACGCGGACGGCATCGCGCGACACCGTGACCTCGATGCGTGGCGGCGCTGCGTGCGGTATGCGTTTTCCCTATCGACCCCCGAGAGGTCCGAAACGGAGATTAGGCGGGGTGTGCTGGTCGTGTGCCCGGTTTCGAGGTAATCCCAGTTCGCTCGGCTATCGACACGGTGTGGCGTGGCGTGTCGCGCACCCGCGATGCGGGTCGCGTGCCTGCGTATCGAATGCGAGAAAAGTGGCGCAAGTCACAAGTTTGTCACCTCGGTATGGCGGACCTGAATGCCGTGCGTGCTCTGGCAGGATCGCGAAGATGCTGTCTCGGCGAGAAGCACGGCATTGGATATCCAGCGTCATCCTGACCGCCGCACTGCTCGCCGGTGCGGCGGGCGTGAGCGCTCCGCACGTCGTCGCCGAGCCGGACCGGCCCGGCACCGGATCGCAGGGCGCCGATCCGATCGCCGTACCTCCGACCCGGCCCGCGATCGAGCGGATCGAGCCGATCAACGACCGCAGGCTGCGCGTGTTCGTGCAGTCGCCCGCCATGGGCCGCACCGTCCAAGTGCAGGTCCTGCTGCCCGAGGACCGGTCCCGCCCCCGACCTACCGTGTACATGCTCGACGGGCGCAGCGCGAGTTCGAACAGCAACAACTGGCTCGAAGAGGCCCACGTCGACCGCTTCTACGCGGACAAGGACGTCAACGTCGTGCTGACGATCGGCGGACCGGCCAGCTATTACACCGACTGGCAGCGCCCGGATCCGGTACTCGGCACCAATCGGTGGGAAACCTTCCTCGCGGCGGAACTCCCACCGCTGATCGACGCCGAATTCCTCGGCAACGGCCGCAACGCCGTCATGGGTGTGTCGATGGGCGCCGAGGCCGCGATGATGCTGATGGTGCGGCTGCCCGGGCTCTATTCGGCGGTCGCGGCGCACAGCGGCTGCTACTCGATCGGTTCGGAATTGGGACAGGCGCAGGCGAGGGCGATCGTCGCCACCTATCTCGGCCAGCCCGACAACATGTTCGGCCGGTACGACGATCCGGACTGGCTCGCCCACGACGTCACCGCACACGCGGAGGCGCTGCGCGGCAAGGCCGTCTACGTATCGGTCGGCAACGGCGTGCCCGGCGCGTACGACGTACCGGGCAATCCGGATATCGTCGGCGCCCTCACCTTCGGCGCTCCGCTGGAGGCGGGCGCCAATATCTGCACGCACCGACTCGCCGACCGACTCACCGAGCTCGGCATCCCCGCCACCGTGAATTTCCGCGCCACCGGCACGCATTCGTGGCCCTACTGGACCGATGAACTCGCCCTGTCCTGGCCGACGATCGCCGACGCGATCGGAGCCTCCTAAGCGAACCGGGCCGCGACCTGCGCCTCGGTCGCGAACGCGATGAACAGGTCGTTCTCGTGCGGATCGCCGATCGTCACCCGGACGCCGTCGACGCCGTACGGACGCACGAGCACACCGGCCGCCGCGCTCGCCTCACCGAATTCGACGCTGCGTTCACCGAGTGGCAACCAGAAGAAATTCGTCTCACTGGGCGGGATGCGATACCCGGCGGCCAGCAGGGCCGAGCGCACCCGCTCGCGCTCGAGGACCAGGGCGTGGGTGCGGTCGAGCAATTCGTGCCGCGCCTCCAGCGACGCGATGGCCGCGGCCTGCGCGACCCGGTTGACGCTGAACGGGATATGCACCTTCAGCAGCGCGGTGATCACCTCCGGATCACCCACCGCGTAACCCACACGCAACCCCGCGAGTCCATACGCTTTCGAGAAGGTACGCAGCACAACGACATTCGGCCTGTCCCGGCCCAACTCGACGCCGTCGGGCCGATCCTGCGGGGTCAAACGCAGATATTCGTAATAGGCCTCGTCCAGCACGATCAGCACACGCGACGGCACCGCGTCCAGGAAACGCTCCAGCGCCGCCTTGCCGACCGCCGTGCCCGTCGGGTTGTTCGGATTGCAGACGAAGATCATCCTGGTGTCGTCGTTGACCGCCGCGGCGATGGCGTCTAGATCGTGCACCGCGTCGCCGTCGAGCGGAACCTGCACGGCCTTCGCATTGCCGACCTGGGTGACGATCGGATACGCCTCGAACGAGCGCCAGGCGAACACCACCTCGTCGGTGGGGGAGTCACAGGTGATCTGCACCAGTTCCTGCAAAATCGCGACGCTGCCGCAACCGACCGCCACATTGGCCGCCGTGACGCCGAGAAATTCGGCCAGTGCGGCCCGCAGCTCGCCGGACTGGTTGTCCGGGTACCGGTGCGCGAGTTCGGCGGCCTCACCGATCGCCTTCGCGGCGGCGGGCAACGGTGGCAGCGTCGTCTCGTTGCTGGCGAGCTTGACCGCGCCGGGGTTGCTGCGGCCCGGTGTGTACGCCGGAATGGAGGCGAGATCCGGCCGGATGTGCGGTGTCACCCCTCCACAGTAGGCGACCCTTCTCCGCCTCCCGCGGCCCGGCCACGCACCCGTCGGCTGCCTATCTGTCAACTGGCGGATTGGGGATGTAAGCGGGTTCCAGCCGGAAAAACCCCTGAATAACGACCGTCGATGTGCAATTTCTCGCGAAGATCGGGCCAGCGCCCTACTCTGGTTTCATGTCGGGCATTTATGACGATACCGCCGCGCTTCGTGGTGGCGACGACATGACAGAGCGCTCTGCCGCCGACGCCAAGGTGCCCATCACCGTGGTCGAACCGGAGGGAAACGCGCGCGGCGGGATCGTGGTACTCCACGAATCCCGGGAGTTCACGGGATCACTGCTCGAACTCATGAAGGCATTGGCGGGCGAGGGCTGGACCGTCCTCGCGCCGGACCTTTTCCACCGGGGCAACGGCGACCCCGCCCACGAGGTGTTCGGCGACGAACTGTTCGCCGATTTCGACGCCTGCTTCGACTGGCTGACCCAGCACGGGGTGTTCCCCGACTGTATCGGTGTCCTCGGATTCGACCACGCGGGCACCGCCGCCTTCCTGGTCGCCACCAACCGCCCCGTCGGCGCCGCGGTCAGCGTCGCCGCCCCCGGCATCGTCGAACCACTGACCTCCGAAGCCGACGCCCTCATCCGCGTCGCACCCGAACTGAAAGCGCCCTGGCTCGGTCTCTACGGCACCGACGACCCCGCCACCCCGCCCGCGCATATCGACCAACTCCGCGACGCCACGGCGCGCGCCTCGGTCGCCAGTCTCGTCATCAGTTACCCGGGTCTGCGCCACCGCGCCGACACCCCCGGCCGCGACCCCGACGACGACCACGTCACCCTCGATTCACAAACCAGGATCTTCGACTGGTTCGACAGCAATTTACGCTGATTGACCAGGCGTTTTGTTACTTCCAGTCCAGCTCCTGTAATCTTCATGCTCGGCGGTTCGAAAGGACCGGTGCCCTCGAAGAGAAGGCTCCAGGAGGCGTGCCAGAGCGGCCGAATGGGACTCACTGCTAATGAGTTGTCCCTTCACGGGGACCGGAGGTTCAAATCCTCTCGCCTCCGCCACACCCCGGTTCGCCGGGTAACAACTGAATAACACATGCGCCCGTAGCTCAACGGATAGAGCACTTGACTACGGATCAAGAGGTTAGGGGTTCGAATCCCTTCGGGCGCACAAAGATCCGCCCTGCACCTGGACTTTCCCGGTGCAGGGCGGATCGCGTTTGTGAGGACTTCCACCAGATCGACTACTTTCCGACCACAAACGAGTGACTACTTTCCGTCCGCGAACCGGTCGAGAGCCTTTCGCGCGTCCGGGCCGACCGTTCGCCGTTCGAGGTAGTGCCGTTCGGTCGTTGCGAGCTTGGCGTGTGACAACTGCGCCTGCGCTTCGGCCGGTCCGAGGTCGTCACGAACGACTGTCGCGACTGTCGGCCGGAAGCTCCGCGGAGTGACCCACTTCAGTTCCTCGGGCAACGCGGCCCGCAGGGAACGACGCAGGTTCGCCAAGCTCATCCAGTCACCATTTCGGTTGGTGAAGACCGGGCTATCGGAACCGGCAGCATTGCCGAACAGGACCGCCAGAGCTTCCACCGCGAGCTTCGGCAGGATCACCGTGTGGTCGGGGGCATCTCCTTTCCGCGTGTCCTGTCGGTGCAGCGGTTCGCCCTTGACCTTGCCGTGGTCGATCATGGTTCCGGTAGTTGTGATCGTCGGCGGATCGGCCAGCAAGTCGACCTCGGACCACCGCAGCGACAGCACCTCATTCGGGCGCCATCCTGTCGAGACCAGCACGTCAACGAACTCGGGAAGCTGGCGACCGGGCCGCGGTCCGAAACCCTTCTCACGGTCCCTGTAGGCACGAACTGCCTCCCGCACCTTGGCGAACTCCTCGGGAGTGAGAGCGCGGGCGCCGGATTGCTTGCCACCTGTTCGGGTGGTCTCTCGAATCGGGTTCACCGGTAGTACGTCGTAGCGCACGGCCAGGGCGAACATGCCGATCAGCACCACCCGGAACGTCTTGGCGTTCGACTCCGACCGAGCCGCGATCTTTCCGAGATGCGTTTCGGCGCGACTGGTAGGCAGTTCCCGGATTCGGAGTGCGCCGAGCTGCTTGCGCCCATTGCGGTTCCATGACTGTTCGTACAATTCGCGCGATTGCGGCTTGAGCTCGGTCTTCGTCGCGAGCCAGATCGGGAACAGTTCGGCCAGCGTCGTGCGGGTGGTGATCACGGCATCACTCAGAGGTGCGGTGCGCTCCTTGAGGTGCCGCAACAGGTTCCGCCGTGCCGCTTCCTCGCTGCCACCGGTACGCCGAACCCTACGGCGATTGCCGTCCTCGTCGCGGACGTTGGTCGATGCGGTGAACTGTCCCGGACCGGTCGGCTTGACCGTGATCTTGCCCCACTCGCCGGGCGTCATTCGTTGACGCGGCATCAGGCAGCCTGATCGAGTTCAGCGATGTAGTCGGCAATCGCCTGCTCGGTGACGAAGCGGCGACGGCCGATCTTGACCGACCGCAGCGCGCCGGAGCCGATCAGTTCGTAGTACTTGCTGTGCCCGACCGGGATCAACTTGCGGACCTCGGTCTCGTTGAGCAACTTGGACATGACAACCACCCCTCCTATGCCGCCATCTGGCGGGACGAAACTTGTTGTGCTGCAACGCTTCTATGTGAAGCGGGGTCGCCACCTGGTGGTCCTTCGGCGTCTACGAGGCAGGCTCGGGTGTACTGGGCGCGGTCGGTGAGTTTGGCCGAGACCGACGCCATGATCAGGTGCGAGCGCGGGGGCGCGTCCCGGTCACCCGGACCGACAGGAGTGATCCTCAGATGTGAGGTATCGGGCGGGAAGATCCCGAGCGCGGCCAGCTTCCCGCGAACGAACTCCATCCGTTCGGCCTTGTGATCGACCAGAGTCTTGCCGGACCATTTGCGGGAGTTGTTGCATCGCTTGCCCGGAACGCCGAGCGCGTCACGGCGATGGTTCTTGCCCCGGCACCGGCCTGGTTGCATCTTCTCGCTGCCACCGCCCTTGGGGACGATGCCGTAGCGCAGCCACACCGCGCACGACTCTCGGCAAGGGGTGCGCTGCAACTCCTCGTACAACCGGTCGTAGTGACGGTTCACCCGAGGGCTGTCGGACTCCAGGATTTCCCCGACCGACTTGGTGAGGTACTTGGTCAGATAGGCCACCTTGCGATCCATTTCCGGTGTCCCAGCGAGGATCTGGACCGGTTTGGACTCGGCCCCGAACTTCATGGTGTGGGCCGGTTCCAGGTCGTCCACGGAGTCGATGACCGCGATAGCGTCGTCCCACTCGGTCAACGCCCGCCCGGTCTTGGGGTCGACGAACGTGCCTGCCCGGTGGTCCCAGACCGGCATACGGTCCCCGGAATAGATTTCGTTCTCGCGGTCGAAGTGCGGCCACCAGATACTGCGGTAGGTCGCCGCGGTCACCGCGTACAGGAGTTTGGTCGGGATCGAACCGCGGATAGCGAGGTGGATGTGGGGGGCGCCGCGTTTCTGCGGTTCGACGCTGGCCCAGTACTGCACGTCCCAGCCGACCGCCCGACGCAGGTTGATGATCCAGTGATCGAACAATGCCTTCATGTGCATGATGTCGCGGGCCGCACGCGGGTAGTCGTAGGACTCCGGATCACGCGGGGAGCCGTCGGAGACCCACGCACCTTGTTTGTCCTTGCCCCCGGTCGGGTTCCAGACGCGGTTGATGTGCCCGTAGGAGGGCATGGTCAGGGTCCAGAACGTCGAGGGCCGGTACTTGCCGTTGGCGTAGGCGGTACCGATCGTGGTCCGGGCGACCTTCTTGCGTGGCAGGTCCGGCAGATCCTCCCGCCGCCGGGTCGACTTGGCCCGGCGACGAGGCTTCTCGTCCAGGGCGGGGAGGCGGCCGCGCACGCCGAGTTCGCGCAGCTCGACATCCAGATCGGCTACCCAGGTCTTGATCGCTTCGGCGAGTTCGCTGTCCTCGTCACGGCGAGCGTCGTGGTATTGGCCGAACAGGTCAGCGCGAGCGGCCAGTACCTGTGCCTGTGCTTCGGTGACGGCCGGTTCCGGGCGCACGGGTTCGTGGTCGGCGCACCAGCCCTCGCGCAGCTGCATAGCGCGCACGGACTTGTTGGCCTTCGCGCACGCTGGGCAGGTTGTTGCCACGGTGGCCTTGCACGGGGCGCCGATGTAGGAGACGCGCCCGGTGTTGGTGTCGAAGGCCCGCATCGGAACCACCCGGGCGCACACGCC
The DNA here is from genome assembly GCF_019038455.1 of Nocardia noduli. Classification (NCBI taxonomy): domain Bacteria; kingdom Bacillati; phylum Actinomycetota; class Actinomycetes; order Mycobacteriales; family Nocardiaceae; genus Nocardia; species Nocardia noduli. Next base: position 72,475 of record NZ_JAFMPL010000024.1, on the reverse strand, counting down.
CTGTTCCAGGGCCACGGTTTCGGCGATATCGGTCAGGTCCGGCATAGCGCGACGCTCGGCCGCGGTCTGACGATTCGGAGCGACGGCACCGGCCGGGGCTGTTCCGAGAGTCTGGGTTGCGTTCACGCTGCCTCCTTCTCGTCCCAGAGCCATTCGACCGAGGTACGCGGCAGGGTGACCGGCTGCGCGAGTGAATCGTGGTGCCGGAACGCCAGTTCCACCGTGGACGGGCCGACGACGACCGCTCGGCATTCCAGGACACCGAAGGCGTGTGCGAGGTGGGCCGTGCGGCCGGTGTAGTCGTCGGGGCACTGACCGGGCAGCATCCGCACCGTCACACGGTCGGTGAACGCACCCACCCGCACACTGGCCAGCCTGGGAGTCGCGACCTGTTCGCCGTATGTGACCTGCAACCCGCAGGCCGACAGCATCCGCGTCCACCGGCGCCGGTACCGCAGCCAGGCCAGGAACCGAGTACGAGCCCGGTCGGTGACCCAGCGGGTGAACGTGGCCGGGGAACCGATCCGCCAGCCCACCAGCAGCACCAGGCCGACGAGCCCGACGATGGTGGCAGTGGACCAGCCGAACAACAGCCACGCCGTCACCGCTGCGGCGAGCGGAATCGACAGCATCGGGAACAGCAGCGCCCACCACACCAGCAGTGCCGCGGCTTTCACGAGAACCCAGATGATGCCAAGCGCGGCGTCGGTGATCGCGTCGGCCGGGCTCGACTGATGGACAGTGATCTTCGTGTTCATGGTTATGCCACCTCGAACAGGGTCATCGGGCCGGTGGGATCGGTGAGTTGGGTCAGGAGTTGGTGGCCGAGGTGTTCGGTGTAGGCCGGTGGGATGGCTTGGCACAGTTCGTCGCCGGTCATCCAGTCGATGCCCATCGCCTCCGGGCCGACGTAGCGGCCGACATCACCGGTGACCGAGATGTTCCAACCATCCGCCCAACGGGCCTTACGCTGCCGGGTCGCCGTCCGCACCACATGACGCGGATGCGCCGGTGCCGACAACGACAGCCGGGACTCGAACCGTCGATGCCGATAGGTGCGCAGCCCGAACGCGTTGCCACACAGCACGATCGACCGGGACCGGATCAGGGGTGCGGTCATGACGTTCTCGATCACATAGGGACGCCCGACCTGGTCGAGCAGGGCGCGGGTGGCCGCGACCAGATCCGGGTACCGCTTGTCCGGCGAGAGCGCGTGGAGTGTGCAGTACTCCTGGCAGGGCGGGGAGGCGTGTACGGCGTCGAACTCGTGACCGTGCGTGGCCAGGAACTCCAACGCGTCACCCTGGTGGAACTCGAACGGGTAGCGGGGTTGGGGTGCGATGTCGACACCGACCACGTCGAACCCGGCCCGGTGGTAACCGGTCGCGGCACCACCGGCGCAGCAGAACAGATCCAACAACCGCGGTCTGCCCGTGCTCATGACGCCTCCTGATCGAACAGGGCGAATTGAGTAGGCACGGGGGTGTTGTCACGCCAGCGCTTCCACATGTCGTGTTCGCCGTCGCGGAACACCACCACCGATTTCGAGCCGCGCTTGCCACGGTTGCTGGGCTGCTCAGCCATCAGCAGGGCTTGCGAGACGTTCTGAGCCTTGGGCAGGGGGCGCACGGTCTCACCGATCAACACGCCCCACTGCACCGCCTTACGAGTGCTCACGACATCGCCCCTGACCCGCGAACCTGGAACGGGGACACCTCGGGGACATCGCGGCCGGTCAGGTCGCAGGCATCGCCGACCGCGTAGGCCAGGACCGCGAGCACGGCCGCGGCATCATCGAGGCTCATGACCAGGTGAGCGACGGCGACGAACCCGGCTTCGCGGTGCAAGGTCAGCTCCACCGCACCGGCGCCGAACGGGGAATCGGGACGGTACCGGGCGAAGACCTCGCAGTATTCGCGAATACGGCCACGGTCGACCACCACCGCCACACGATCGAATTCCATGCCGGGGCCGGGCTGCCACGTTCCGGTCATGCCGCCCACCCGCCGTCATCGGAATCGTGGCCCCAGGCCGGGAATTCGCCGGTCTCGAGGCACATGGCCACCGCTACTTCCAGCGGGTTCGCGCCACGACGTTCGAGCAGTCCACGCCGACGCGAGGCCAGGTCGATCACCTCAGCCTGGTAGCCGGTACCGGTATTGCGAGTGTTGTTGATGCGCTTCATGATTTAGCCCCTCAGGTCGATGTCGGTGATGTCGGTGTCGTGGCAGACCTCGCACAGGACGCGGTCACCGTCGTAGGTCCAGCCCTGCGGGTGACCGACGATCCAGGCGACCGCGGCAGCGCGAGAGTGGAAGCACGCGCCCAGGTCTTCGGGCTCGAACATTTCGCCGTCGACGCCGGGATCGGTGTAGACCGCCCCGCAGCTGTCGCAGTAGATGCGGACATGGATGAAGGTCACGAATCCTCGTTTCATGCCGCGAGGACCTCGGCGATGTAGAGGCCGCAGAGCGTGCACTGGCGAGTCACCAGCGTTTCCCCGCTGGCGATGGGACCGATCGAGGTGTGCCAGTCGTGGCCGGGGTTGAAGCACAGCGACAGTTGCAGGCAGTCAGGGCACATCAACCGGGTGTCGTAGAGTTCCCAGCCATCCGCGCCGTCGACAAAGAAGTCCATGGCCTCATCGATCGAGGCGAACACCGCCGCCGTATTCGCCGAGCCGTAGACCTTCTCGCAGCCGCAGCAACCGGCCACAACACAACCGAGGGTGGTGAATCCGCGCTTCATGCCGCCACCGGACCGTTCTCGCCGTCGCCGAGGTCATCCGGGTCGAAGTCGGAGTAGTCGCCCTGCGGCGCGAGGTCGATACCGTGACCGCGGGGCGCGTACTGCTCGCACAGGGCCGCGATGTCTTCGCGGGATACGAAGTACGAGCGCGCTCGTACGATGTTCGGTGTCCCGTCCTCGCGCACGTAGGCGACGCCGGGTGTGGTGTAGGGGATTTCGTCGCAGCGGGCGCCGCGTTCACGTGCGGAGTCGCCGTGGACCATGCCGATCTGGTTGCGTTCGTCCAGGCGCAGCGCGATACGGATCGGGATCAGCTGACGTTGGGGCAGGGTGTCTTTGGACGGGTCCTGTACGCAGGTGATCAGGCTGACACCGGGTGCGCGGCCCTGGGTGAGGAGCTTGCCGAAATGGCGGTCGAACTTCTTCATGGTGTCGGGTTCGGCGTAGGCGGTCATCGCTGCGGCTTCGTCCACGATGATCACGATCAGCGGTTCGTCGGTGGTGGGGATGTGCTTCTCGATACCTGCCTCACGACACCGCGCGGCACGCTCGAGCATCAGGGCTTCGGCGTCGGCCATCATCGCGACGATGCCTTCGTCGGTGTACTCGAAGCGGGTCAGCAGGGCTTTGCCGCGCCCGAACTCCATACCGCCCTTGGGATCGGCGACCCACAGTTCCACCAGCCCCGAAGCGATGGCCGGGGCGAGTCCGGCGATGATCGCCCAGACGAGTCCGCCCTTACCGGCGTTGGTGCCGCCCGCGATCAACAGATGCCGGTACAGCAGGGCCAGGTTCCAGACACCGCCGTCCTCGAGCACGCCGACGGGGATCGCCTCCAAGTCCACGCCGTTGTGGACCCCCGACACCGTTGTCGGGTCCGCGAGGGTGTCCCACACCCGCAGTTGCAGACGAACCACCCCCGGATCAGGGAAAGACACGGTGACGTTCTTGACCGCCAGCACTTGGGCGAGCGCGTCCACCGCGTCTTCCCCGGCCCAGTCCTTGCGCTTCTGACCGGCCATCATCAACAGGTCGACCTGCAACCCGTAATCGGTGTAAACCCAGTCCTCCAACGGCGGGAACCCGGTATCGAGCGACCCGAGACCGCAGGCGATGAACATGTGCGCCCGCTGACGGGGATCGGCGATCACCAACACCGCCGTACGCAGTTCGCGGGGTGCGGAGTCGGCGACATCGCCCGGATGCGACGGGCGCACACCGCCCCCGAGGGAACGCAGCCACCACATGCCCGCCGACGCGGCGACCAGACCGCCGCCGAAGACCATTGCGTCGAGGGCAGCCATCACGCCACCGCCTTCACAGCAGCGACGGCCCCGCGGTCGTGTGTGGCCAGGGCGTCACCGAGACCGGCGAACAGAGCGCGGGCATCGGTGATGGTGAACGACAGCCCGGACCCGAACGCGTCGAACGCGACCCGCACCATCGGCGGGGACGCCGGATCATCGGCGATGGCGTGCGGGCGGTAGACGACCCCGGCGACCTCGATATTGGGCATCAGCGTGGCGAAGGACTCGTACATCACAGGCCCCACTCGTTCGAGGGACGACTCGGCTCGCAGAACAGTCGGCACTCACCCGAGGCAGGCGGGGTGGGGTCGGTGCAGAACATCACGCAGTTATCCGGGGACTGTTCGCGTGGTTCGTCGCAGAACATCGCGCACTCGGCCGGGACCGGGGTCGACACCGGGACATCGGGAGTCGAGGCCGAAGCCAGCAGCACGGCCGGAGCCATCACCGCAGCGAAGACGGAAGGGACAGCGATCGAGAGGACGGAGACCATCAGAAACCCCCAGCAGGGACAGCGACCGGCAGCATCGTTTGCACCGGACGCACGGGACGGACAGGAGCCACACGAACCGGGACCGGCGAGGCCACACGCACAGGAGCGTGTTCGGGTTCGGGAGCAGGAGACGCAGCGTCGAGGACTTCGGCCGGAACCGTCTCGTAGTCAACGGATTCCGGTGTATCGGCAGACTTGGCGTACTTCGCCGCGGTCCGAGCCGACACACCCAGTTCACGGGCGATCTCGGCATACTTCATGCCGCCGCGGTGCAACTCGACCGCGCGAGCCACCGTCTTCGGATCGGTACGAGTGGAGCGCTTCGGAGTCGGTGCCGCAGACACGGGTTCGGGTTCGATGACCGGGACCGGCACGGGATCGGCCGACACAGGATCGACCGCAACCTCACCGGCAACAGTCACCGGGACGGGCGCCGGGGCACGTTGCACCGTGCGGAACAACAGAGCCAGCCCGTGGGTGTCCGCCAGCAGGCTGATCGGTGCCACCGCCGCCACGATCGCCGCCGCCCACCCCGGCAACGGGTGACCCGAGGCCATCGCGTGAATACTGTTGCCCGCCACCGACACCGCGGCACCGATACCGAGTACGGCGAGGAAGAAGCGCTGCTCGCTGGTTTTGCTCGGCGAGACCAGCACGCCGAAGGTGGCGAGCAGGATGGTGCCGTCCACGATCAGCGGGAACAGCCACGCATCCGACTTCGGCACCCTGGCGAGCACGGCCAGGTCTTGCAGGGTGGTGAACGAGAGCCGGAACGCCGCGGCACCGACCGCGAGAATGATGACAGCGGCGGACCAGCGAGCCCACTTCATAGCCGTCGACTTGTGCTGATCCGCCGCGCTCATCACGCCGCCTTGACCAGCGACACCGGCCCCGACACCAAGGCGTCGTGTTCGGCCAGGATCGCGGGCAGGGATTTGGCCAGCTTGCGGGCATCGGCCATGCTCAACGTCACCGACGACGCACTGTGAAGCCCGAACTGGATACGGACCGACGCCGAGTAGTCGCCGCCGTTGTATTCGTAGGCGGGCCGATACTTCGCGGTCACCTCATCGACCGTCACGTCAGCACTCACGCTCGACCGGATCTGATACTCCGACATGATCACGCCGCCTTACCGGTCGAATTCGGACGGGAAACACCCGGATCGGCCGGAGCCTGCCGAGCACCGGAGGTGTCGCCCTTGATGCCGGTCGCGCGGACGTTGAAGCCGATCGACTTGAACTCCCCGGAACCGGCGACCTTCGGCTTGACCTGCAACCCCTCCAACTCGATCGGGGTCATGCCCCGAGCGATCGGCGCCGCAGCCGGAACCGGCACCACGTCGGCGACGAACATCACGTCGAAGCTGACGTTCTTCGCGCCCAGCGCGGTCGGATCGGTGACCGTGCCCTTCCACAGGCGCTTGCCGGTGCCGTTGCCGTCGTTGTCGACATCGATGCGCTGACGCTTCGGCGCATTCCGATCGGAGCTGAACTCCGTCACCGCGGTGATCTCACCCAACAGGAACAACCCATCCGGGAACGCCTCACCGAACTCCGGGGTGAACCACACATCCTTCAAAGCCATCGCTCTGCACTCCTTGAGAAAATCGCACCTGAGCTGCGCGGATTCTGCGCATACATAACAGCGTATACGCAACTACGTATACGCACAAGGTCTTGCGTATACGTAGAATCAAGAAGGGTTTACGGACGTGCGGTGAGCTGAGAATTTGCGTATACGCAGCGTCTATACTGAACATCGTTGTCGAAACGACGGGCACAACTCGGAGGGCACGCGCCATGACAGAACCGCAGTACGTTTCCATCGCAGGGGAGATCGCACAGAAGATCCGCAGCGGTGCACTGCCGGTCGGGACGCAGCTACCGAGCTACACCGAACTCGCCAAGACGCACGGTGTATCGGAGATCGTCATCCGCAGCGTGAAAGACCTTCTCGTACGCCAGGGACTCGTACGCACCGTCCAACGCCGAGGAATGTTCGTCGCCGACCAACCCAAGCTGGTTCGTATTGCGCCGGAGCGTCAGTGGGAGGACCCCGAGGTCACCTTCGGCAATGAGTCAGCGGGCGGACGTGAAGCCGTGACTATCCAGCGCGAAGAGTATCGGTTGCCCGCCGACGATGAACGCGCCTCGTTACTGCGGGTCGATGTCGGAACCGAGGTAATCCACACGGTGGTGAAAGCCACCGTCGAGGAGCGCCCTGTTTCGATCTCCGACAGCTACCAGCCGTCCGACGCGCCCGCGGTCAGCACAGCGGAAATCCTCGAGGAAACCGTCACCGATCGTTCAGCGGAACCCGCCCATGCGGAATGGCTGCGCATCGGCGCCAATGACCTCATCAAGGCAGTTCACCAACGGTTCCTCATGTCAGACGGACGAGTGCTGATGGTTTCTGACGTCTCGTATCCAAAGGACCGATACGGCTCCTTCGTGTTCCGAATGGCACTCGATCCGCAGGAGTGATCTTGCAGCAGAGGGGCCGTCGCCGAACAGGGGGACGGCCCCTCTGTATCAGCGCTTCCGTGTCCATCCTTGGGCAACGTCACCGAGGTTCCACCACGAGACGAACTGTTCGTCGACACTCGCCAAGGCCCAGCGTGCTGCCAGATCTTCGAAAAACTTGTCATCGCCAGTCTTGCCGCCCAGCGGCTCACCCACATAGATCAGCCGATGCCCGCCGCGAGACTCGAACTCTTCGAGCGCTGTAGACGCCATCGGATCGTTCCATCCGGGTGGCCAGCACAGAAACAGCACGCTGTCACCGTCGAGATCACGATCGAATCGGTCGAGGGGTTCGACCGGATACCACTCGTCTTCTTGTCCCTGGATCGCTGGGAATGACACGTTCGTGGTCGATCCCGGCGGTTCCGAGTCGTACGCACCGACCGGCACGTCGAGATCAGCGAGTTGCCGTGCCCAATAGCCGCGCCCCGCGCCAAGTTCGAACACCTTGTGCCCCTGGGAGAACTCACGCAGCCACCGCAGCGTCTCAGGAGCCGGTACCGCGTAGGCAAAGGTCGCCTGCAAGATCGTCTGCGCGAAACCGAGGCGTGCGCTTCCCTTTGAACTTCCGCCATCGATCCGCCGTCGTTGGCCGTCGCTTGTCACTGCGGGGGCAACGATGTCCCAGTACGGGTTGCGTGAGGCCGAGTCCCCTCCTGTCATGTAGTGCAGCAACCGAAGATCGAACGCACGGTCCGCAGCTTCATCCTCAGTGCCCGACAGCATCGGTGCGGTATCGAGATACTCTGCGACCTTGGGGAACTCGGCGTTCAATCTCGGCTCGTCCTCGAGCAGTGCCGCGAGTTCAGTCCGGCGTTCCGGCGTCAACACAAGCCCAGTCATGTCTTCATTCTCCGGGTGATCTCGCGTGCTACGAGAGTCGTTGCTGAATTTCGCTATATAGAGTCAAGAGCGCACCGACGGCGCTACGCGCCGCCGCCGCGCTACGACGCGCAGCGCGGCTCCCAAACAGCGGTCGCCGCGGCGCGTCGAGCGCGTCGGCAGCGCGATGGCCGTCGGTGCGCATTTGGTTCTCTTCGCGTGTTCTGGCATCCGCTTCGGCGACGTGGCATCACGCGGACTCTCCAGAGCTGGCCGCTTTTTCGTTCACCGAGCAGTGCTGGGCACTCCGACAGCCGTCCCCGACTTGCTCTCCCGCAGCTGTCCGCCCAATCCGCCGGCTACGCACGTGGGGCCTGGCTGTGGTCCGGTCATCGGAAGACTCGATACCAGGCTGACCTGCACGGATGAATTGCTGAACAAAAATCCAACATGGGACAGCCGGACGTGGCACCTTGTCGACGGGGGCATCGTGTGGTTGCGATATCCCTGCCTCCTCATGGCCGGATTGTCTGACCTCACTCGGACGAGTCAAGGGAAAGAGCGCCCTCGACACGACCGCCCTCAGCTCAGGGATGGCCAGGACGAGGAAGCAGGAGAAAGGAAGTCACCAGCAACGGTGCCAACACCGTCGTCCTCGTGATCGCAGGAGAACGACGAGAGCGAACGCACAGGCGGGTAGCCAGCCCCCGTCATGTGCACCTAACCCCGAACATAGCTGTATATAGCACGCGCCGTGCAATGCGGTGTCAAATGAGTTGACCGGCCGGATATGGTTTTGCCATGACAACGGAGACGGCTGATCCGGGGGAAGCCGAGGAGACGCTACCCGAGTGGGTCACAGCCCTGGGGATTGTGGACAAAGATTCCGCGATCGAACTTGCGAAATCTGCACACGAAAAGATCACTGCTGCCACCATGTCCGCGATCAGCGTCACCGATCAGTTGACAGTCTCCCATCTGGTTTTAATGGGAATGACCACCCGGGCGCAGTGTCTCGCGATGGCAACATCCGACGCCCTGGCCAGTGAGAATCCCTATTCGACGTTCACTCTATTGCGTTCTTATTTTGAGAATGCGGCAACACTGGTTTACGTGATTGATAAGCCTGGTCAGCTAGGTCAACTATGGGGAGACGGCGACGGTCACGGGATAAAGATTGGAAGGATAGTCAACCATTCGAGAACCAGATTCAAGCAGGGCAAACACATTTATGATCAGCTGAGCAAATATGCGCACCCGCATTCGATATCTATCGTGTCAGCGATGCAGATCGTCGAAGGCGGTCGATTCAACTGGAGCACAGGTCCGAGGTTCAAATCTCCGGAGGAGTTACTGCTTGCGGCGGCATGGTTGCTTGAACTAACTGATGCGACCGCGGGCCTGATCGCCGAGTTCTCGCGGCGATTCTTCCGTCCATCTCCGAATAGCCTTGGTAAAGCTAGTCTGCAAGATTGAAGTTGTGGCCAGTCACGATCCGGTTCGGTTCACATGTCCGCGGGGCGACGTGAATTGAACTGCTAGTCTGCCTCCGGAGTGGGCGGCTGGAGGCATGGGGCCTAGGCTATATCGTTACTAGGTCCTCGTTGCCGAGGCAGCGCACGGCCGAAATCAGGCTGGAGTGACACTAGGGTCCTTTTTAAGACGAGGCGCTCTTTATCGGGGTCTACATCCTCCTGAACAATGGCACGGACTCGCTGGCCGAGCAGGCCCATCGAGTCTTCTATAAGATTCTGAGGAACTGTTCCGCTCACCCGTTGAAGGTCATCCGTTTGTAGATCAAACCAACTGCGTACTGCGCTGGCGGTCTGCCACAAGCCCACATAATTGACCTCTACAGCTGTAAGTGACCGCTCCCTAATTAAGCTAGAAAGAGAGTGTGCATTAAGCGGAGTAAACGAGAATCGATCTTGGGGATCTACGCGGGAAGCAAAATCGATCGTGAATCCAGCATCGATACATCTTCTCGTTAACCGTGCGAGCTTACGCCAGCCATCTGAGCCAACCTCGTCGCGTTGAGTCGACATTGATTCCTCGGAAGTGGCAACCGATATTTGCCGTAGTACTCCCAAGACAGTGTTAAGAGCGGCATTGCTTGGCGATTGCACCTCAAGAAAGTTTGGAAGCAACTCCTGAGATTGATCCGTTCCGGGAATTGTTAACGTCTCATCCATTCCGGGAAGCGGCGCTACGAGATCGATCTGAATTGAGCCTGCAAGAACAGGACGTATTAGCAGACCTAGGCGCTTTCGGACTGCATCATTGATCGTCGCGGCGGGCTTAGTCAATCGTCCATTGGCCACCGCTACTACGGCATCGTTGAATTCGTATGCTGCACGAAGTACCTGGTAAGCAGGGGCTGTGTGGCCGGAGACTTCCCCATCATGAAACCGGGCAATGACACCGGGCCGGGCAGGCATCCACGCCTCGTGGACGAGATCACGAAGGCTATTGGCCGATCGGCGGGTAGCTTCAGCCATCCAATCGTCGTTCTCGTATCGACGCGAGGCGAGGGCTGCCAGTTCGCGGTCACGGGCGACCAACGCAGGGTCTATGTCCATGGCTTCACCTCCACGTAGCCCTTGCTAGTAGCTGCCCCGGTACCGCGGCAGCGTTGCCACCAATCATCCCAGTATCCGCGCGTAAGCAGATAGTCTCGGTGAGCCGGATGTGAGTCGGGCAGTTTCATGATGCCGAAGCCGTCGACCAACAGCGGTCGCCCTACATCCGGATGTACGACCGACTTCCACCGGTCTGTCGGATCGAACCAGTCCTTCCAGTCCGACGTTGGCTGCGACGTCGCACCGTCCACCACGGCCGTGACGTCGATGTCTCCGGGATTGAGTTTCGCAGACGTGAAGCTGCCATCAATCCAGTACGACAAGATCGTCAGCCCCCGACGCGCTTGCTGCCTTTGGTACTCCTCGACGTCCTCGAAAATCTGTCGTCGACGTGGCTCGTCAGGAAGACCGCTGACAAAGCGCTTCTCGAACTCTTCCGCAGTGCACGGCCAACGGCCCGGCGGCAAGACCTGGTAGCCGTCGTGGCCATCAACAAAATCTGGGAGCACCACTCTTCTCACCCCTCGGCCCCTTTCCTGAACATCACGACAATACGTGTCCAACGCCACATCGCGACCACTCTCGTGTCGCCACGCTGGTCGCGTCTCGGCAGCGTCAGTGCAGCTCTGACGGCAGATGTCACCGTGCTGTCACATGTCGCCGGTACGACCGTAGACACAGTCGTACTGTCATGGAGGTGTTTTGCCAGCTCGCGGATAACCACGGACCTCGATGTACCGACCGCCGCGATAGGTAGTCGATTTGAAAGCGAGCGCCGTCGCACAATCCGGAGTACTACTTGCACTCAGTCCGCAGCTGTCGCCTCAGCTGAATCTAGGCGCTTTTATCCGAGCTTGACCGGCTCCCAAACCTTTATGACGAAAGCACCCCTTCATAGCCATGGCATTCACTGGTCAGCAGCCCGACATCTGCCCTATTTAGATATCTATTCACGATGACGACTCCGTACATGTGCATACCATGCATTAGTCGCAGAAACAGATCAGGGCTCAGCGAAATTCGATGCCCAACTGCGTACCCTAGATGCGGGCAGCGTTCAACAAACCTAGCATCCGCGACCCCTGCGCGATGAGCCCATACATTTCGGATATGCTGAGCTTCATATATTGCATCTTTGATTTGTTTCGGAACGCCACCCTCCAACCCGACGAACTTAAGAAGCCTTTCGAATCGATCAACGCCGTGAGCGAGAGATGCGCTGGTATGACGACTAATCTCTTCCACGATAACCGCACTACGTGTGACATCGTCCTGAAGTAGGACTGCGGCGGGTATTTTGATTCCTTTGTAAATATCCGAACCCACCAACGAGGGATCAGATGCAATCATCCCTCGAAGAATATCCTCCACAAAACATTCCAAGGCACCCCATAATCCGAGCAGGCTATGTGCGTGGAGTGTCGGAAAACCGGCCTCAACTTCGTTCTTTGCGTAGGAGGCTTTTTGCTCGGCTTGCGAAATTTTCATTTCATCAAATTCCAGAATCCGATACATTTCAGGTGAATCTATGATGCGCGACAATCCTTCGTGCGTCAGATGAACGAGTATTTCTGTATCTGTAGTGTATTTCCCCCAGTTGGCCAGCGGCATCTTCAATGGAGATTCTGTCAAGTACAAATTTGGGTCATTCATACCCTGAAGTCCTCTAATTGCGTCAGTTGTGGATCAGACGACGTCAGTTGCCAGGCGCACTACATGAACCGGCGCGGCCAACAGAATCTCCCATACCGGAGGTCCACATTCAGGCGGAAGGTTTGACCGGTCGTAGTCCTCCGACTGCGACCAGTAGATACGGGCCATCTGGAGAGCGCTGTCCATCTTCGGATGAGTGTGCAGAAGCGACATGTCCGCGCGAAATCCTGGCAGATCAGTCTCGACCTCCCAAATCGTCCCGTCACCGCCGTCTAGAACCTGACACTGCTGGGCTTCCGCCAGGCTCTCGAATGCGAACATCGACTGGAACCGCGAAGGTGCACCGGAGAACTCGTTCAATCTCACCAGTTCCCATACCAACTCAAGACCCACACTTCGGTCCACGGCGAAATGATCGCTGCCGTCCAATCCCGGGATCTTGATTTCGAACGCTTCGTTGCGCAAGTACCAATCACCATGATGCGATACCCCACCAGGGAACCACGGCATTGATGACCCCCATAGTCCGACGGTCGCTCCTGCTTGTAGTCGGTTGCCCCGATCGATGTGGAAATACGTTGGCACCGACGTGCCCTGCCCTTCACTTCGGTTCACTGGCTAGGCCGTCTCCAGGCCGTCAGCAGTCAACTTAGGGCACTTGGGTGCACCTATCAACACCCCAGATCGCCGGGGCTATGCAGGGATTCGACAGCCCGCACACGGCACCTTGCTGACGGGCATCGTGTGGTTGCGGAACCCCTGCCTCCTCATGGCCCGATTGTCTGACCTCGCTCGGACGAGTCAAGGGAAAGAGCGCCCTTGACACGACCTCCCTCCGCTCAGGGATGGCCAGGACGAGGAAGCAGGGGAAGGGAAGTCGCCGGTATGTCCACGCTGACTCGGGGACAGGGCGGCAGGAAACACGACTCGCCGACTACTTTCCGACTACAAAGGCCCGATGATTCAACCAGACAACCGCAGACAACCACGTAGCGACTACCGGACTTGCGCTGATAGACGCAGGTTCGTAGAGACATCGGCGGACAACCGCAGAGCGCCGGAACAACCAAGAGGTTAGGGGTTCGAATCCCTTCGGGCGCACAAAGATCCGCCCTCGACCAGTGCAAACCGGTCGGGGGCGGATTCACGTTCGCGACCACTGGAGCCGAGTCGGTACTTTCCCCTCGCGCACGCCGCGCGCTACGTGCGATGGTGGTCCGACTCGAAGGCTCACGAGATTGCCGAGAACGCTGCTGATCGAGGATGATCGCCAGCCACAAGGTCTCGGGGAGCGGCCGTCACGCTCGAAAATGGTTGTCCCGGAGTCCGGCTCGGTTGATACGGTCCGACGTGGTCATGGTGTAGCTCAGTTGGTAGAGCGCCGCCCCTGCAAGTCGGAGGTCGCCGGTTCGATTCCGGCCTCCATGGCCTCGCTTCGGTGCCGGTTCCGACGACACTTCTGACGACAGTCGTTACGCCGTCCACTCAGCCGAGAGAAATCGGAGCGCCGCCTCCTGCCCTGGCGGTCTCCTCGTTGAACCGCTGGTATCGGGGATTGGTGATCTCCAGGTAGACGGCGGTTTCGCGATACAGCAGCGAGATGACGACCTTTTCCCGACGCCAGTAGTCGGCCTCGGCGCGCTCACCGGGTACGGGTGTGGACCTCGCTCCGAGTTCGGTGGTCAATCGGGTGGAGAATTCGCGGTGCAGGGTGGCCGGGAGTGGAGGGGAATCGTCCTCGCCACTTGCGGAAGAGGCGACCACGACTTCGAAATCGACGATCGACTCACCAGCGCCGCCGCATCGGTCGAGAAGTCGCGCATCGTCGGAGACGAAACACAGGGAGTCGAAGGCGAGGTCGGGGCGCAGGATGACGCCGCCGATCGCGTCTTCGTGGATGAATCCCATGTCGGCGACCATGGCGAAGCGCGGTACGTCGGCTTCGGTCCAGGTCCACGCGAATTCTGCTGCGATGCGGGCGATTCGGGCCGCGCCGTCGACATCTGCTCTCATGGCCCTACTTTTCCACGGCGGGTCGTAGCGCGAGAGTTCGTCGCGGGCTCGACCGATGATCACGCGTCGCGGGAGTCCGGCGGGGATTCAGAAGCGCTTCGGCTGCCCCCAGCGATTGCTCGGTCGGTCCGGCAAGGTTTCGCCGTCTTCGCGGGGTGCGACGGCCTCGGATGACGCGATGAAGTCCAGGAAGATCCACTGCCCGCCGGTTTCGACGGGGACTTCGATGCTGGCGATCCAGCGTCCGTCGGCCAGTCGGTGCCAGGCGCGTTGTCGGGCGGGCATTCGGCCGGACAGGTCGAGGCCGTATTTCGCGATGCGTGGCGAGACGTCGCGGCGGGGTGAGTCGGTGGGCAGGACGATGTCGATGTCGACGTAGATCGGTATGGGCGGGGAGTAGGGCCGCCAGACGTCCCGGTGTCGGTTATCGAACATATATTCGATTATGGGTGTTGATGATGCGTCATGCAAGTGTGGCGCGGCGGGGTGGGCGCGGCTGTCGTCCGATCGCAGGATATTCGGTGGCGACTTGCGCTGGAACCATCGTGTCGACGGATGTTCCACCCACTAGCCGTGAGGAAATGCGTTGGGTAAGTCAAGGATTCGGGTTCCCGGTATTCGCGATGCGGCAGTTGTCGCGGCGATGGCGGCGGCGGTGACACTCGCGGCGTGCGCCGGTGCGGCGGCGGCTCCGGGGACGGGGAGTGCGGGAGGTAGTGATGGTGGGAGCGGGACCGGAAGTAGTGGCGGTGGCAGCTTCGGTGACGGAACGGGGTCGTCGGCGCCGCAGACGCAGCAGTGCAATCAATCGACGAAATCCGGTGGTGCGGGGGTCACGTCCACCAATCACCAGATCGGTCGGACCGGGCCCACGTCGTTCGTGCTGAGCTACGAGACCTACGCGATCCCGGACAAGATCGAGGTGTTCTACCAGGGCGCGTTGATCCACAACACGGGGTACGTCGGTGACAACCTGAACCAGGGAACCGGGTCGGCGCTGGTCAACGTCCCGCCGGGGACGGCGACGTCGGTGGTGGTTCGGGTGACCGGGCCGAACAACACCGACTGGGACTACACGGTGAACTGCCCGCGCTGATCCCGGAGGTGAGCGGGGATCAGCGCCAGGCAGGCAGTTCGGGGAGGGGGCCGCGCAGGGAATCGCCGGGGTAGCGGCCGATGATCCAGGCGGCCAAGGCGTGGGCCGGACCGGTGACGGTGTGGGTGGGGGCGTCCGCGCCGATGGTGGCTTCGAAAGCGAGGTCGGTGGCCTCGACGGCGAAGGTCGCGCTGCCGGGGGGCGCGGCGGCGGACAGGTCGGCGGTGACCGAGGGCAGCAGGCGGGTGAGGAATTCCTCTGGCCAGTCGGCGGGGCGGTAGGCGACGCCGAGGTCGACGTGGTGGATCTCCACCTCCTGGAGCCGCATCCACGGGATATCGGTGGCGTGGATCTCGCGCCCGCCGCGAATGCGCACGGTGGTCGCCCACGCGGTGTCGGGCAGGGTGCGCGCCAGCGCCGCCAAGCGGGTCGCGGAGGCTTCGATATCGATGAGCTGTTCGGTGAGCGGGCGTGGCGCACCGGCCTCGATATCGAAATCGCGGATGAACTGGCTTGCGTACTGGGGGATCTCGACGCCGGTCTGCGCCCACAGCAGCAGGTTGACCAAGCTGTCGGCATTGCGGGCGAAATGGGCGAGCACGTGGCCCCTGGTCCATCCGGGCAGCAGCGACGGTTCGCCGACCGCGTCGCCCCCCATGGCCTTCACGCTGTCGACCAGGCGAGCGGTGGCCTCGGCGACCTGATCGATCAGCGCGAGTGGAGCGGCGGGTTCGGGCGTGGTCACCCCTGCGACCCTAGTCCGCGTGCGCGAACCGTTCGGCGGTTATTCGCCGACGATCGCGTCCGCTTCGATCTCGACCAGCAGGGCCGGTGTGATGAACGCGCTGACCTGATACATCGACGCCGCGGGCCGGATCGTGCCGAAGATCTCGCGGTGCGCTCGCGCGACCTCCGGCCAGCGGGCGATATCGGTGACGAAGATGCGGGTACGGACCACGTCGTCGAGATTCGCCCCGGCTTCGACGAGCGCACCGGCGATGCGGCGCAGCGCTTCACGGGTCTGTTCGGCGATATCGTCCCCGCCGACGGCGGTGCCGCCGGGTGCGGCGGCGGTGGTTCCGCTGACCGCGACGAAATCGCCGACGCGTACCGCTCGCGAATAGCCGACGACGTCCTCGAACTCGGATTCGGACGAGATCCTCAGGCGTTCAACCATGATCCGAGCATGGCACGACCGGTTGCCGATCGTTCACTTGTTTTTCGACTCGGCGTCGAATGCGCGCGGTAGGCATTGCTGGTGATAGCTCTCTCCGGTCCTCGCACCGTCCTCACCGCCGCGCTGCTGTGCGCGGGTCTGCTCGCCACCGGCTGCGGCGGCGGCGAGGACCCCGATTTCCGGACGGCACGGGATAAGCCGCTGGTGTTCACACTGGACGAGCTGACGACGGCGACCGGCGCGGGCGCGGTCCTCGGCGTCGAACTCGAACCCGAGCACGGCAGCCTGACCCGACAGCCCGATGGCGATTTCCGGTATACGCCCGTCGAGGGTTTCGAGGGCACCGATCAATTCCGGGTGACGACGTCCGACGCTGTCCGCCTGTACACCACCGATATTCCGGTGCTCGGCGAATACGGCGGCACCCAGGTGCAGGGCAGCGGTTTCGGTTCGGCGTGGACGCCGGTGCCCGGCAGCGCGAACGAGTTCTACGGCCTCACCGATCGCGGCCCGAACGTCGACGGTCCCGGCAAGAACGAAAAGCTCGCGCCGGTGGCGGATTTCGTGCCGAAGATCGGCCGGTTCCGGCTGGATGGCACCCGTGCGGTGCTGGTGTCGACCATCGACCTGCGGACGCCGAGCGGTATTCCGTTCAACGGACAGGTCGATACCTCCGCGAGTACCGGGGAAACAATTCGTGATCTCGACGGGCGAATTCTTCCCGCCACCGATCACGGTATCGATCCCGAAGGGTTGGTCGCCCTTGCCGACGGCACGTTCTGGGTGTCGGACGAATACGGGCCTTTCCTGGTGCATTTCGACGCGAAGGGCACCGAGATCGAGCGGCTGTCTCCGGGGAAAGGGTTACCCGCCGAGATCGCGCTGCGTACCCCGAATCAGGGAATGGAAGGACTCACGGTCACCCCTGACGGCGGCACGCTGGTCGGCATCGTGCAGAGCGGTCTGAATACCCCGGGGCTTGCGGGCTCGGCGAAGGACGTCCCGATGACGCGCATCGTCACCGTCGACCTGAAAACCAAGGCGCTCTCCGAATTCGTCTACCCCCTGGAGAATCCCGCGCAGACCAAGGTCGCGGTATCGGAGATCACCGCGCTGAACGCGACCACATTCCTGGTCGACGAACGCGACGGCAATATCGCCCCGAATTCGAACAAGAAGATCTGGACCGTGGATATCTCCGGCGCCACCGATATCGGCCCGCGCTCCTCGGTGCCGGGCACCCGATACGATCCGGCCCGCGGCGGCCTGCTCGTGGCGGACAAACCGTTGGAGACGCTGGTCGGTGCAGTGTCGACGAGCGGTGGACAGTCGACGAGCAGTGGACAGTCGACGAGCAGTGGACAGTCGACGAGCGACGGGGTGGCCGCTCTGCGCGGCGCGGGTATCACGCCCGTCGCGAAATCCGCCGCACTCGATCTGAGTGCTCTGGTCACCGCGTTGGACGCGCAAGGAAGGTTCTTCGGTCACGACAAGATCGAGGGCGTCGCGACGCTGGACGGTGGTAAGACCCTCTACATCGCCAACGACAGCGATTTCGGGCTCGCCGGTAGTTCGGGAGCGCAGCCGCCGTTCGGGCTGAAGCCCAAGACGCTGCCGAACGGCAGGCAGGACACCGGGGAGATCCTCGTCGTCGACACCACGAGACTGCCCGCGGCGGTCGGCGGGCACACGGTCCGGATCAGCGTCGGCTGACCGGTTCGGTCCACTCCCGCGCCTCCAGTACGACCGCTGCCGCCAGCGTGATCAGCCACAGCGACATGCATCCGACCTGGATGCGCTGGGCGATACCGAGGGCGTAATCGCCGGTCAGGTTGTCGGCGACCAGCATCCACACGGTCGCCGACGCACCGACCACCAGGATCACCACGCCCGCCTCCCGCAGGATCCGCCAGCGGTGGTAGCGGTAGGCGGCCACGGTGAACGCGAAGACCGCGACCGCGATCGAGGTGACGGCGAGCGTGCTCGTCAGCGCGTGGGGCTGATGCAGTTGGGGGAACAGGCCGCCGCCGCAGTCCTCGCCCGGGGCGCAGTCGTGCAGCGGCATCAGCACGTCGGCGATGGTCGACGCGCCGAAGCACAGCAGCGCGATCCAGCCGACGGTGGTCAGCGCGCGCCGGGGAAAGAGCAGCAGTCCGCCGATCGCGGCGGGAACGAGCAACGCGCCGACGATTTTATCGGCGGTCGAGAATATTTCTCGATACGGCTTACCTTCGGCGTCGAGTTCGCTGAGGAAGGTATTCACCGAATCCACATCGATGGGTAACGCGAATTCGAGCACCCACGAGGAATAACAAAGTCCGGCGACAGCGATCGCGGCCGCGATGAACCACGACCCCGCACGTGCTCGTCGTTCCGCGATCCCCGGGTTGTCGGTCACTCGTACATTGTCCGCCGCGGCACGTTCGCGACGGCAGACCACCCGACCGCGATTCCTTGCCGAGTTATCGGTTCGTACGGCATTACCATCGGAAACACAGCGTCCTATCAGGTTGGCCACCGAGGGTGGAGAGTACGCAACCGAGGAGGTCTCATGATCGGATTCGCGACAGCCGTCACCGGCTTCGCCATGATGGCGGCGATAGCGGCGTCCGGCTATCTGGCGGCACACGCGCCACGTCATCTTGTTCGAGTACGCCACCGGTGACGTTCAATTCTCCAGCGCGGTCTGTACCCGGTCCGCGGCCGCCGCGGCGTCTTCGTGTTCCCAGATACGCACGACATGCCAGCCCGCCGCCGTCAATTCCGCGTCGGTCGCTCGATCTCGGGTGACGTTTCCGGCCAATTTCGCCGCCCACCACTGCGCGTTGTTCTTCGGATCGGTGGCGTGCTCGGGGCAGCGGTGCCAGAAACAACCGTCGACGTAGACCGCGACCCGCAGCCTCGGGAAGACCACATCGGCCCGGCGGCGTTGACCGGCCAGCGGCGCGCGGTCCACGAAATAGCGCAGGCCGCGCCGGTGCAGTTCGCGACGTAATGCCAGTTCGGGCTTGGTGCCGGTCCGTCGTTGCCGTGACATCCGCGCGCTGGTGGCGGCATCGGTGGGCGGACGTTCGGTCATGCCGCCCAGCCGCCCATCCGGTCGAGATGGCTTTCCACGTCGTCGAGGAATCCCGGCGGGAACCGCAGCCTGCCCATTCCGGTGCGACGCAGGAATCCCGCCGTCGCCCGTGCCGAGAGCAGCCGGGAATCGGTCAGGAAATTCTTCAGGTCCTCGTACGGTTCGTGCACCGGCCAGGTCGAGACCACGGCCCGCTGGGTGACCCCGTTGTGCCCCCACGCCGCCACCGGCCACGGCGCTCCCGGGGCGAGCGGCAGATATTCCGGCGTCGTTCCGTCCGGCGCGGCCAGGCGCGAGCCGACCCAGTCGGCCATCCTGACACTCACCGCGTTACCGACCAGCTTCCAGCGGTGGCCCTGGCGCACACCGGCCGCGGTGACCGCGGGCGCGGTCCAGCCGGGGGCGAAACCCTGGAGTCGTTCGGTGTCGGCGATGCCGGGGGTGACCAGTTCGCCCGACGGCAGCCGCACCGCTGGCGGGCTCGCGATGCCGAGCGCGGAACCGCCTTTGAGCGTCGGCACCGCGTTGACCGCCCAGCCGAGCCCGCGCACACCCTCGGTCCAGTAGAAGCCGCACGGATCCTGTTCCTGGTCACCGATTTCCAGCGCTCCGGCGTCCGCGCCGAACAGTACCGGCCGTGGGTCCTCGGTGCGTGAGGCCAGCATCAGGACCCGCTGCCTGCGCTGTGGCAGCCCGAACGCCCTCGCGTCGACCACCCGGTAGGCCCAGGTGTAACCGAGCTCCTCCAGCGCGATCGTGATGTGCCGCATCGCAGCCCCCCGGCCCAGTTGCAGCATGAAGGGGACGTTCTCGATCAGCAGCCAGCGTGGTCCGCGTTTGCGGCGCACCAGGCGGAACACCTCGTCGACCAGTCCGGACCTCGGCCCGGTGATGCCGGCGGTGCGTCCGGCCTGCGACAGGTCCTGGCACGGGAAACCGGCCGCGACCAGCTCGGTTCGGGCCGGGATCGCGCGCAGCCTGGTGACATCGGTATGCAGTTCGACGTCGGGAAAGTGGTGGGTGAGCACCGCGCGGGCGCCCGGATCGATCTCGCAGAGCAGTTCGGTGTGCCAGCCGTGGTGTGCCAGGCCGAGTTCGAGTCCGCCGATCCCGGCGAACAACCCGACCATCCGCCCCGTCACCGTCAACCCCTTCTGCGTCTCGCGAACCCACGATGGGAGCCGAGACTACTCGAGTCACGGCGGTCGTGAATACCGCCCTGGGGTGGCGCGAACCGAGTTCGCGTGTCATGCTGCGGATCAGCTCTGCCTCCCCGATAATGCCAATCGGCCGTATTTCGAATGCGGCTTCTCGACGGTAGGGGCGGTTTCTCTCGCCTTGCTCTGTGGTTGTCCCGACGGTTTGACTCCCGACGCGCTCATCGCGTCGACGCGCAGTTCCCGGATCCATCCAAGCGAAGCCAGGAAAGCGAGCCATCGAATGCAGATTCCGTCCACCACCCGCGGGGATTTTCCCAGCGTGGTCGTCACGAGCCTTGCGGCGACGACGTCCATCGCGGGCGATGTCGACTCGACCTGGAAGGGACTGCTCAACGGCGAAAGCGGCATCGACATCCTGGAGGACTCCTTCATCGACCAGTTCGAGCTGCCGGTGCGCATCGGCGGACATCTGAAGGTGCCGCCCGCCGCGAGCCTGACCCCGGCGGAAACCCGCAGGTTGGCCTATGTGGAGCAGATGGCGACGGTGCTCGGCCGTGAGGTGTGGCGCAACGCGGGCAGTCCCGAGGTGGACACCGAACGGCTCGGCGTCTCGATCGGCACCGGACTCGGCGGCGCCGAGGCCATCATCGACGCGCGGGACAAACTGGCCAACGGCGGATACCGCAAGGTGTCGCCGCTGACCGTGCAGGCGATCATGCCCAATGGCGCCGCGGCGTGCGTTTCGGTCGACCTCGGCGCGAAAGGTGGCGTGGCTACACCGGTTTCGGCCTGTTCATCGGGTTCTGAGGCCATCGCCAACGCGTGGAAGATGATCGTGATGGGTGATGCCGACATGGTCGTCGCCGGCGGGGTCGAGGGGTCGATCCAGGCGATCGCCATCGCGGCGTTCACCATGATGCGCGCGATGAGCATGCGCAACGACGACCCGAAATCCGCGTCCCGCCCGTTCGACGTCGATCGCGACGGCTTCGTCTTCGGCGAGGCGGGCGCGATGATGGTCATCGAGACCGAGGAACACGCCAAGGCGCGCGGCGCGACCATCCACGCCAGGCTGATGGGCGCGGGCGTCACCTCCGACGGCTTCCACCTGGTCGCCCCCGATCCGGAAGGGACGGGGGCCGCGCGCGCCATGACGAGGGCCATCGAGACCGCCGGGCTGACCAGGCACGATATCGGTCATATCAACGCACACGCCACCGCCACCCCGATCGGCGACACCGCCGAGGCCAGGGCGATCGCCAAGGCCATCGGCAATCACGCGTCGGTCTACGCGCCCAAGTCGGCGCTCGGCCATTCGATCGGCGCGGTCGGCGCGCTGGAATCGGTGCTCACCGTGCTGAGCATCCGCGACGGCGTGGTCCCGCCCACCTTGAATCTCGACAACCAGGATCCCGAGATCGATCTCGATATCGTGCGAGGTCAGGCGCGGCCGGGGCAGATCGATTACGCGGTGAACAACTCCTTCGGCTTCGGCGGTCACAACGTCGCGTTGGCCTTCGGCAGGTACTGAGTGATGCCGGGAGGGTATGAAGGCCGGTCTCGGACCTGCTAATCTTCCCGGCGCTCCAGTGTCGTTCTGTGTTCGGTGTCACTGCACGCCTCGCGCGTGCGTTGGATAAAGGATATGGCGAATGATCGGCGAGACCTTTGACGATTACGTGGACCAAAAGGGCAAGATCAAGATTCCGGGTGACCAGACCCTCATCGATTTCGTGGACAAGCACAGTACGCAGAACGGGGAGGGTCTCGCGTACCGCTACATCGACTACTCCCGGGAAGTCGACGGTGAATACCAGGATCTGACCTGGCGAGAGTTCGGAATCCGGCTGCGCGCGGTGGCGGCTCGGCTGCAACAGGTCACGAGTCCGGGGGACCGGGTGGCGATCCTGGCCCCGCAGGGCCTGGATTACGTCATCTCGATCTTCGCCGCGGTCTACGCGGGCAATATCGCGGTCCCGCTGTTCGACCCGGACGAGCAGGGACATACCGATCGACTGCGCACCGTTCTCGACGATTGCTCCCCGGCGGCGATCCTGACCGTTTCCACGGCGGCGGCGGGAGTTCGCGAGTTCTTCCGGCACCTGCCCGCGTCGCAGCGCCCGCGCATCATCGCCGTCGACGCGATTCCCGACAGTGTCGGCGCGCAGTGGTTCCGTCCGGATATCAAGATCGACGACGTGGCCTACCTGCAATACACGTCGGGATCGACCCGGTCACCGGCCGGTGTCGAGATCACCCACCGCGCGGTCGGCACCAATCTGCTCCAGATGATCGATGCCATCGGTGTCACCGAGAATTCTCGCGGGGTCACCTGGTTGCCGCTGTTCCACGACATGGGACTGCTGTGCGTGATCCTGCCGACCATCGGCGGCGGCTACATCACGATCATGTCGCCGAGCGCCTTCGTCCGGCGTCCCTACCGGTGGATCAAGGAACTGGCCGCGGTATCCGACGGAGCCGGAACATTCGCCGCCGCACCCAATTTCGCGTTCGAACACGCCGCGGCGCGTGGGCTCCCGAAGAACGGCGACGAACTCGATCTGTCGAATGTGATCGGGTTGATCAACGGCAGCGAGCCGGTGTCGATGTCGTCGATCAACAAATTCAACGACGCCTTCGCCCCCTACGGGCTGCCGAGGAGCGCGATCAAACCCTGCTACGGCATGGCCGAGGCGACGCTGTTCGTCTCCGCGACGAAGAGTTCCGACGAGGCGCGAGTCGTCCACGTGGACCGCGCGGAATTGAACGCGGGCCGCATGGTCGAGGTCGACCAGGGCGTCGAGAACGCCATCGCCCAGGTGTCCTGCGGATATGTGGCGCACTCGCAGTGGGCGGTCATCGTCGATACCGAGCACGGCGCCGAACAACCCGACGGCGCGGTCGGGGAGATCTGGCTGCACGGCGACAATATGGGCATCGGGTACTGGGGGCGCGCCGAGGAGAGCGCGGAAACCTTCCACAACACGCTGATCTGTCGGCTGCCCGAGAACAGTCACGCCGAGGGCACCGACCCCGGCGCCAAATGGATGCGCACCGGCGATTACGGCGCCTACCTCGACGGCGAGCTCTACATCACCGGCCGGGTGAAGGATCTGGTGATCGTCGACGGGCGCAACCACTACCCGCAGGATCTGGAATTCTCGGCGCAGGAGGCGAATTCGGCACTGCGGCCGGGGTTCGTCGCCGCCTTCTCGGTGCCCGCCAACCAGCTGCCCGCCGAAGTCTTCGCCCAGGGCTCGCATTCGGGCCTGCGCTTCGACGCCGAGGACACCTCCGAACAGCTGGTTGTGGTCGCCGAACGTGGCACCGGCGCGGGCAAGATCGATCCGGAGCCGGTCGCCGATATCGTGCGCGCCGCCATCGCCCAGCGTCACGGTGTCACGGTGCGCGATCTGCTTCTCGTCCCCGCCGGATCGATTCCGCGGACATCGAGCGGAAAGATCGCGCGACGCGCCTGCCGGGCCGCCTATCTCGAAGGCACCCTGCGCGGCGGGTACCAGCAGCAGGCGTTTCCCGACACGGTGGAGGTGGAGCGCGCCGGGGTGCGGTAGTTCCCGGCGTCGCATCGGTTGTGCGACGGGGGATTTCACGGGAGCGGGTTCGCATGCGGCCCGGTGAGCGGGTCTTCCGCCCACCGGGCTGTTGTGTCTCCGAGAGTTCGTGTCACGCCGATACCGGCCTCAGCGGACAATCGCTCAGCCAGAATGCGCAATCCTGTCGGTGCGCGTCGACTCTGTCCGCTGCGGCCGGTGCCAACCATTCCGCAACCGCCACCTACAGCCGGGTCTCTCCGTCGGCAGTGAACTCCCTGACATCCGCGCCGACGATCTGCCCGTCCAGATCACCCGACGTGCCCGCGCCACGGAACGCGTCGACCTCGGCCCGGCCGACCCAACGTTCGAAGACGTTCACGCGGTCCGGATCGACCAGATCGGGGCCGATGCCGAAGTCGAGACAGCCGGGCGCCGCGCGGGCCAGCTCGACCACCTCGCGGCATTGCTCGAGATATCGATCACGGTCGATGACCTTCAGATGTCCGGCGACGATGAGCACCTTCGCAGTGTATTGCCTGTTCGCTGGGTTACCGATGCACCCAAAACCGCTTGGTCGGTGTGGCCGCTGATGCCATCCTGGAAAGTCGGGCTCCTGTGCGAGTTTCGCCGGGCGCCTCGTTCTTCCATGTGACGAACCAGGAATCAGCAGGGGGACCATTGTCTGTCGCAACGCGGTTGCAGTCCACTGAACCGGACACCGATTTACCCGAGCGGCCCGCCGTCCCAGCGTCGGGCCGCCTGCACTCACTGCGGCGTTTCTGGCCGTATCTGCGTCCGCATCGCACGGTTCTGGTGTGGGCGACCGTGCTCGCGGTGCTGTCGACGCTGACGGCCATCGTGATCCCCCTGATGATCGCCCGGATCATCGACGGGCCGATCGCGCATCGAGATTTCCCCGCCATCGCGGGTCCGGTCGCGCTGGTCGGCGTGCTCGGTGTGCTGGAAGCCGTGGGGATCTGGGGCAGGCGATGGCTGATCGCCGTGCCCGCCACCGAATTCGAGATCACCATGCGCGCCAAGATCTATCGCAAGTTGCAGTCCTTGGCGATCGGCAGGCACGACGCCTGGGAATCCGGGCAATTGCTCTCGCGCGCCGTCGACGATCTGGCCACGATGCGCCGCTTCGTCGCGTTCGCCGGGCCGTTCATGTGTATCCATATCGTCGTCATTCCGGTGGGTCTGCTGACGCTGATCGCGCTGAGCTGGCAGGTCGGCCTGATTTTCACCCTGATCTCGATCCCGGTGTCCGCCATCTGTTTTCGGTTCGTCCGTCGCTACGAGGTGGCTTCGCGTCGCTCGCAGGACCAATCGGGTGACCTGGCGACGACGGCGCAGGAATCCGCGCAGGGCGTGCGGGTGCTCAAGGCGTTCGGGCGCGGCGCGTACTTCGGCACCCGGTTCACCGCTCAGTCGCGGAAGCTGCGACAGACCGAACTGCTCAAGGTCCAGCTGGACTCGGTGCTGTGGTCGGCGATGCGCGGTCTGCCGCAGCTGGCCATCGCGTTCGCGCTCGGATACGGCGGGTACGCGGTGGCGCACGGCACCATGACTCTGGGCACCCTGGTCGCGGGCATCACCCTCGCGACCTTCCTCCAGTGGCCCTTCATCTGGACGGGGTTCCTGCTCGCCGAACTGAACGACGCGCGCACCGCGGCCGATCGCTACTGGGAGATCATCGATACGCCGGTGGATATCGCCGATCCGGTCGATCCGGTTCGGCTGCCCGAGCGGATCGCCGGTGAATTGCGGCTGGACAAGGTGGGTTTCGCCTTTCCGCGCACCGGGGACGGCGCTCGCGAACCGGAGGACCGGGTACTGCGCGATGTCACGCTCCGGGTGCGTCCCGGTGAGACGGTGGCGCTGGTCGGGGCGACGGGCAGCGGGAAGACGGCGCTGCTCAACCTGATTCCGCGTCTATACGACGTGTCGAGCGGTGCCGTCACCATCGACGGTATCGATGTCGCGTCGATGCGGTTGGCGGATCTGCGTTCGCTGGTGACGGTCGCGTTCGAGGATCCGGTGTTGTTCTCGGCGAGCGTGCGCGAAAATGTCGCGCTCGGCGATCCCGAGGCCACCGACGCCGATGTGCTTCGCGCGCTCGATGTCGCGCAGGCCACCGACTTCGTGAACGACCTGCCGTGGGGGCTCGACACCAGGATCGGCGAGCAGGGCCTGAGCCTTTCCGGCGGACAACGTCAGCGTCTCGCCCTGGCCCGCGCGGTCCTGACCAGCGAGAGCGCGAGTCAGCGAACGAGAATCATGGTGCTCGACGACCCGCTGTCGGCATTGGACGTGGAAACCGAGGAGCGGGTGCAGGAACGGCTGCGCACCGTGCTCGCCGGGGCGACGACCCTGCTGGTCGCGCACCGTCCGTCGACCGCGTCGCTCGCCGATCGGGTGGCGGTGCTGGCCGACGGTCGCATCACCGCCGAGGGCACCCACGAACAGTTGTTGCGCACCAGCGCCCACTACCGGGAATTGATGGGCGGCACATCCGATCCCGTGGACGCGGCGGTCCGCGCGCAGTCGAGTACTCGATCGGAGGCGGACGCGTGAGCACGAGCGATACCGCGCGACAGGACGGGAAAGCCCCTCGCGATCCGGCCGAGGACGACACAGCCGACTGGCGGGGGATCGCGGGCGAGGACCGCGAGATGACCGAGGCCGGAAACCTGGTGCTGGCCGGACGATCCCGGCGACTGCTGATGAGTCTGGCGCGCCCCTACCGTTCGCTGGCGGTGCTTGCCCTGGCGCTCATCGTCGTCGACAACGCGGCCATGGTCTCGGCGCCGCTGTTCATCGCGCACGGTCTGGACACCGGAATCGCCCGGGGAGCCGAAGGTGACTGGGCGCCGCTGGCGTGGACGGTGACCGGCTATCTGTCCACGGTCGGCATCGGCGTGCTCACCACGTATTTCTTCCTCCGCGTATCGGGGCGGCTGAGCCAGAGCGTGCTTTTCGATCTGCGGGTGCGGCTGTTCGCGCACACCCAGTGGTTGAGCGTGTCCTTCCACGAGAAGTACACCTCGGGCAAGGTGGTCACCCGCCTGACCGGCGATATCGAAACCCTCCAGGAATTGTTGAAAGGCGCACTCGACCAGGCGTTGAGCGCGATCCTCTCGGTGATCACGATCGCCGCCATCCTGATCTACCTGGACCAGTTGCTCGCCGCGATCGTGCTCGTCGGCTTCGTACCGCTCGCGCTCGTCACCCGCTGGGCGCAGCGCAGGCAGCGGGCCGGATACCGGCGCACGCGTGTCGCCATCGCCAGGGTCGTCGTGCAGTTCGTCGAATCGATGGGCGGTATGCGCGCGGTGCAGACGTTCCGGCGCGAACAGCGCAACGAATCGGTTCTCGCCGTCGAGGACGGGGAATTCGCGTCATCGACCATCGTCGCCATGCGCGGCATGGGCGATTACGCCGGACTCACCAGGCTGCTCGGCAATCTGACGACGGTGATCGTCATCGTGGTCGGCGCCTGGCAGGTGATCGAGGGCAATCTCGCGGTCGGTGTGCTCGCGGCCTACCTGCTCTACCTCAACGAGTTCTACGGTCCGCTGGACGAACTCGCGCAGGTCTTCAACTCCTACCAGTCCGCCGCCGCCGCGCTGGAGAAGATCTCCGGGGTGCTGGAGGAACGTCCTTCGGTGCCGGAACCCGCCGATCCGACACCGCTGGCGCAGGCGGCGGGCGCGGTGCGGATGGATCACGTCTGGTTCGGCTACGGGACGCTGCCCGGCGCGGAACCGGACCGCGACGGCGGCGGGCGGGTGCGCGCGGTGCTCCCGGAATTCTCACTCGATATTCCGGCGGGCCAGGTGATCGCCCTGGTCGGCGCGACCGGCGCGGGGAAATCGACGCTCGCGAAACTGCTGACGCGGTTCTACGATCCGTCCGGCGGCACGGTCACCCTCGACGGTGTCGACCTGCGCGCGCTCTCCGACGCGGATCTGCGACGGCACGTGGTCATGGTGACGCAGGAGGCCTATCTGTTCTCCGGATCGGTGGCCGACAACATTCGGCTCGGCAGGCCGGACGCCACCGACGAGCAGGTGTACTCGGCGGCCCGCGCGGTCGGGCTGCACGATTTCGTCGCGGCCCTGCCCGACGGTTTCGACACCGATGTGCGCAAACGCGGCGGCAGGCTCTCCGCGGGGCAGCGCCAGCTCGTCGCCTTCGCCAGGGTCTTCCTGGCCGACCCCGCCGTGATCGTGCTCGACGAGGCCACCTCGAGCCTGGATATCCCGGGTGAGCGTCAGGTGCAGCAGGCGTTGGAGACGGTGCTGCGCGAACGCACCGCCGTCATCATCGCCCACCGGCTCTCGACCGTCGCCATCGCCGACCGGGTGCTCGTTCTCGAACAGGGCAGGATCGTCGAGGACGGCGCACCGGCCCAGCTCATCGCGGGCGACGGCCGGTTCGCCGGGCTGCACGCGGCGTGGCGGGAGTCGCTGGTGTGACGTGTCGAGCTGTGATCCACGCGGCAGAAAGGGGGCCGAGATTCGCGGTGTGACGAGGGCAGACGCCGGTGCGATGCGGTTGCCGGGGGTTTGTCGCTTACGGTAGATAGGTGACCAATCCAGCCCCTGGCTCCGAGAGCGCATCCCGGTGGCCGGCGATTCTCACGTGGCGGTCCCACAATGCCACGCGGATGGAGTCGGTGCGCGTGACCATGAACGGCAATCGCATCCGCGCCGCCGGCCGCATGATCGGTGGCGATTGCGCGGATCATCCCGCGTTCAGTGCGTCCTACGACCTGGTCACCGACGAGAACGGCGCCACCAAGCGACTATCCCTCCGCACCACCACCGCGGCGGGGGAACGTCACGCGTCGATCGCCCGGGACGAGGAGAGCTACTGGCTCGTCGACGCGGGCGGCAGCCATGTGCGCTCGACCTTCGCCGGTGCGCTCGACGTCGACGTCGTGCTCAGCCCGTTCTTCAACACCCTCCCGATTCGTCGGTTCGGCCTGCAACACCGGGCCGACGACGTGCAGGTTCCCGTCGTCTACGTGCGGCTGCCCGACCTGCTCGTGCAGGAGGCGAGTCTCACCTACAGCAGCGGAGTCGACGGCATCAGCGTGCTGTCGCCGGTATCGAGCGCGACCGTCACCGTGGACGCGGAAGGGTTCCTGCTCGACTATCCCGGCCTCGCCGAACGCATCTGAGCCGGGTTCACGCCCGCGCGGTGTACACCCCGCCGCGCCTGCCCGCCTCGCGCATCCGTTCCAGCCAGTCGTGGTCGCCGGGGCGGATATCGGTGATCTCCCAGCGTTCGTTGTCCTCGTAGGCCGTGCGGCCGTCGTGTCCGGCCGCGATCAGATCGGCCAGCGAGCCGTCGGCGCGCAGACTGTCGCGGGCCGCGCCGAGCACCGTGAGCGTGTCGTCGAGCACGCTCAACAGGGCGTCGCGATTCGGCTCGCAGATCGCCCGGACCAGGTCGGGCGCGGTGGCCGCGACCCGCGTGCCGTCGCGGAAGGATCCGGCGGCCAAGCCGAGCGCGAGCGGTCCGCCGCTCGCGCCCGCGACCGCGAGCGCCTCGGCCAGGACGTGCGGCAGGTGCGAGATCCTGGCGACCGCGCGGTCGTGGTCCTCGGATGTCACCGGCACCACCACCGCGCCGCAGTCCAGCGCCAACCGCGTCACCCGCGTCCACGTCAGCGCGTGCGTGCCCGGATCGACCCCGACCGCCCACACGGCGGCCTCGAACAGGTCGGAATCCGTCGCGGCCCAGCCGGATTCGGAAGTGCCTGCCATGGGGTGCCCGCCCACGTAGCGGCGGGAGAGACCGTGCGCGCGCACCGCGTCGGCCACCGGCCCCTTCACGCTGACGACATCGGTGAGCGCGCAGTCCGGGGCGAAGGTGGTGATCGCCCCGAGCAGGTGGTCCACCGCGGGCATCGGGACCGCGATGACGATCAGCGCGTCCGCCTCGGCGGCACGGGTCAGGGTGGCGGGCAGATCACCGGAGACGTCGAAACCGTCGGCGACCGCGGCCGTGACTCCGGCCTCGGATCGGTTGTATCCCCAGGCTCGATATCCGGCGTCGGCGGCGGCCCGCAACAGCGAACCGCCGATCAAACCTGCTCCGAGGACGCAAACCGGCGCTTTCTGGTCGGAAGTCACCGGAACAGATTGGCATACGACTTCAACATTTCGGGTCAGGCAGACTACCGTTGCGGCCATGGCAGCACAGCGCTCGGGCACTAACAGGGCGACGTCGGAAGATTACGACGACGTGGAAGGGTTCGCAGTGGCGGTGGTCCGCGAAGACGGCAAATGGCGGTGTAGTCCGCTGAGCTCGGAAGCGCTCACCAATTTGTCCGTGGCGGAGGACGAACTCAAAGCATTGCGCAGCTCGGGCGCGGTGTTCGGCTTGCTGGACATCGACGACGAATTCTTCGTCGTCCTGCGTCCGGCGCCGAGCGGAACCAGGCTGCTGGTATCGGATGCCACCGCGGCGATCGAATACGACATCGCCGCCGACATCCTCGAAGCGCTCAATGTCGAGATTCCCGATATCGAACCGGACGAACTCGACGATATCGAACCCTGGGAAGAAGGCGACCTCGGTGTGCTCGCCGATCTCGGCCTGCCCGAGCCGGTGCTGAGCGTCATCCTCGCCGAGACCGACCTGTACCCGGACGAACAGCTCGGCATGATCGCCCAGCGACTCGGTTTCGCCAACGAACTATCCGCGGTGCTGGACAAACTGCCTCGGTGACGTGAATCTGCCGCAGAACCCGATCATTTCGGATACCGCGATGGTCCGTGCCGCCATCGCGGCCGCGGCGGCGGCCGACCCCCGCGATGTCCCGGTGGGCGCGGTCGTCTTCGACGCGGAAGGCCGCGAACTCGCGCGCGCCGCGAACGCGCGCGAAGCGCTCGGCGACCCCACCGCCCACGCCGAGGTACTGGCGCTGCGCCGCGCGGCCGCCGTCTTCGGCGACAGTTGGCGACTGGAGGGCGCGACCCTGGCCGTCACCCTCGAACCGTGCACGATGTGCGCGGGCGCCCTGGTCCTCGCCCGCGTCGGCCGGGTCGTCTTCGGCGCCTGGGAACCCAAGACCGGCGCGGTCGGCTCGCTGTGGGACGTCGTGCGTGACCGTCGCCTCAATCACCGCCCCGACGTCAGGGGCGGAATCCTCGAACCCGAATGCGCCGCCCTCCTCGACACCTTCTTCCAGCAGCGTCGCTGACCGCCCCGTTCCAGGCGATTTAGCGATCCAGCCCCCTTCCGGTATTGTTCTCGGCGGTGGCGTGTCCGAGCGGCCTAAGGAGCACGCCTCGAAAGCGTGTGAGGGGTAACCCCCCTCCGAGGGTTCAAATCCCTCCGCCACCGCCAGAG
This sequence comes from Nocardia noduli, assembly GCF_019038455.1. Taxonomy (NCBI): domain Bacteria; kingdom Bacillati; phylum Actinomycetota; class Actinomycetes; order Mycobacteriales; family Nocardiaceae; genus Nocardia; species Nocardia noduli. The sequence continues at coordinate 40,901 of NZ_JAFMPL010000024.1, read as the reverse complement.
CCCCACACCTGTTTCGGCAGGTGGGGGGCTTTTTTATTTATTGCGATCATGCGGTGGGCAGGCTCTCGTTGCCGCAGAATCGAATGGTGAATCCGGTTGTACAGCAGTTGCTTACGCTCGCAGCGGTGGTCCTCGGCGCGGGTTCGACCTTCGCCGCGACGACGTTCACCGAACGGGCGAAGTGGCGACGTAGTCAAGGCGCACGGTGGGACGACAGACGGCTGGCCGCCTACAGCGAGTTCGCGAATGCCTTGAAGCAGTACGTGCAGCTGTCGTATCGGCTGGCGGCGGCCCGTGGCTATCCCGCGACGGCCGTGGTTGCCGCCCGGCGTCACCGATGCTGCCGTTCCGGACGACACCGCAGGTGCCGCGTAACCGCTGCTCGCTCGGGCTATGTGGGTGGTGCGGTCGGATCGACTCGGCTCTGCCGCCTCGTGTGCGAGGCGTCGGCAGAGGTCGGCTCCAGGGTGACGATGCTGCGGGTGAGATCCACCGTGACCGGGGGTGGGGCCGCCCGGGTGTGATCGTCGCGGAGCATCGAAATCGATTCGCGGTGGTCGAGTTCCATGCGTTTGGTCGGGTAGAACAGCGCGGTGAATTCATCGGTGAAGGTGGCGGCGACGGGGGTGCGGCGTCGGCGGCGCTTGCGCGTGAGGGTCTCGAAGACGGCCACCGCTACCAGCAGCAGCACCCAGCCGGGGATCATCCACGCCAGTAGTCCTGTCACCCCCGCTGAACGAACGGAACGAATGCGATGTTCCCGCGGATGTTTTGTCCGGAACGGGGTATGTGCGGGAGTAAGGAGCGCGGACAGGTGTGACGTTCGAGGCGTCACCGACGGAGCCGCGTTGGAACAATGCGTGACAGTTATTCGAGAATCGGTGGACTGATTGTCCTTGTCTGGTTGCTCATCGGCGTCATCGCCGCGGCGCAGCGCGATTACTTCGACAGTGGGCCGGTGAACTGCGCAGGTTTCGGCACCATCGTGGTGACCACCATCGCGGGGCCCCTGAACTACATGGGGGTGAATCCGAAGGTCGATGACTGCAACGTGCCGCAGCCGAGTCCGTAGTGGATCGGAGAACGGGCCGGGTGCGCGAGCATCCGGCCCGTTCTCGTGTCCGGGGGATACGTGCAGGCCGGGGACGGTGCGGGTGTCGTTGCCGCGGAAGCGAACTGGATTCGCTGGACGGATGCACATTCCGTCGGTCGAAAGGTTGCGGGGAGATCGCGATGTGTTTGCGAACCGGATGATCTTGTATACCGATCGCGCTCCGAAAAGTGCCGGGAGCTGATTCGGGCCGGACAATTTGAGTTACCGCGCAGCGTAGAGCGATGTTTCACAAGAAACATTGCATATGCCCCCGAGCAAGAAAAAGATGCCACGAAATTACCGGAACCCACCGAAAATATTGCTGTAGCGGTGAAGGGATGCTTCGTGGGGCATGAAAGCAGGTAGCGGAGGGTTGTACGAGTTTCCGGCCCTTACGCGAGTGCGGAAGGATGCGATGACTATGCGCGAGCGTGCGACCTACGGCCGACCGTCCCACGAGTTCGGCATGCGAGTCGGGAGTCTTCTGGTCCTGATCTGGTTGGCCGTCGGCATGATCGCCGCCGGCCAGCGGAACTACTTCGTCATCGGCCCGATCAACTGCGCGGGTTTCGGCACCATCGCGCTCACGGCCGCCGCGGGTCCGCTCAACTACGTGGGCCTGAATCCGAAACTCTCCGAATGCGGCGATCTGCCGCAACCCAGCGACTAGGGGTTTGTGCCCGTCGTCCGGCCGCGATCAGGCCGACGTGGATTCGGTGACCGTCGAATCGGTCCGCAGGGCGTGCAGTTTCGCGCCTTCCACGTCGATGTCGGGCACGATCCGGTCCAGCCACCGCGGCATCCACCACGACCACGTGCCCATCAGCGCGAGCAGCGAGGGGATCAGCACCATCCGGACGAGGAAGGCGTCGAGCAGCACGCCCGCGGCCAGGGCGAAACCCATTTGTTTGGCGGTGGCGTCGGTTTCGAGGGTGAAGGAACCGAAGACCGAGATCATGATGATCGCGGCCGAGGTGACGACCCTCGCCCCGTGGTGGTAACCGGAGATCATGGCCTGCCTCGGCGGTTTGCCGTGCACGTATTCCTCGCGCATGCGGGTCACCAGGAATACCTGGTAGTCCATGGCGAGTCCGAACACCAAGCCGATCAACATGATCGGCAGGAAACTGACGATCGCGTGTTCGTCCTCGATCAGCCCGAGCGCGCCGTCCTGGAAGATGAGCACGGTCGCGCCGAAGGTGGCCGCCATGGACAGCAGGAAGCCCAGCGCCGCCGTCAGCGGCACCAGGATGGACCGGAATACGAGGATCAGCAGGATGAACGCCGCGCCCGCGACGATCGCCAGGTAGGGGACGATCTTGCTGAGCAACACGTGGTCGATGTCGGCGTAGATGGCGGTGGTGCCGGTGATGCCGTACGTCATGCCGTACCGGTCACGCAGTCGATTCTCGGCGTCGCGGGCGTCGCGCACCAGATCCTTGGTCTCCTGGTTGTTGGGCCCGGCCTTCGGCACTCCGTCGAGTAGCGCGCCCTGCCCGTTCCGACTCGTCGTCGGTTGCGTCACGTATTCCATGCCCGAATAGGACGCGAGGGTATCGCGCAGTGCGGCAAGCGCTTCCGGTCTGGTTTCCGGCGCGACATCGCTCAGATCCACCGCGACCTGGAGGACGCCGTTGCTGCCCTCGCCGAAGCCCTCGGTGCGCAATTCGTAGGCCTTACGCACCGTGGAGGTCTTGGGCATGCTGTCCTCACCCGGCAGACCGAGGTTGAGATTCACCGCGGGCGCGGCGAGCAGGCCGAGCACCACGATGCTCAGCACCAGCGTCAGCACCGGGAACCGGCCGATGAACCGCGCGACCCGCATACCGTTCGTGATTTGGTCGTCGTCCTCGGGATCGTGCTTGGCGACGATCGGCAGTTTCGGTGTGAACAGGAACCGGCCGAACGCGCCGAGCAGCGCGGGCATCAGGGTGATCGCGGTGAGTACGGCGAACGCGGCGGCGACCGCGCCGCCCAAACCCATGAACGTCAGGAATCGCACGCCGACCACGGCCAGACCGACCAGCGCGATGATGACGGTCAGACCGGCGAACACCACCGCGGAACCGGCGGTGCCGAGCGCGGTGCCCGCCGCCTCTTCCGGTAGTTCCCGCACCGCGAGTTCGTGTTTGTAGCGCGAGACGATGAACAGCGCGTAGTCGATCGAGAGCGCGATGCCGATCATGGTGGCGAGGAAGGTGGTGAAACTCGGGATCGAGAGGAACGAGGTGCCGAGGAAGATCAGCGAGGTCGCCGCGCTCAGGCCGACGAGCGCGGTGACGATCGGGACGAACGCGGCGACGATCGCGCCGAACGCCACGATCATCACGACCAGCGCGACCGCCATGCCGATCATCTCCGACTGTCCGCTCGGCCCCTCCTGATCCATCGCGATGGTGCCGCTCATCTCCACGGTGAGCCCGGCGTCGCGGGCGGGCGTGGCGACGTCGTAGGCGGCGTGACGATCCTCGGCGGTGATATCGCTGAAGTTCGCGATGGTGAACGGCACGCTGAAATAGGCGACGGTCTGCGGTTCGGTCTTGTTGAGCACGTTCAGCGGTGCGCCGGCGCACGTGCTCGGATCGGGATTCGGGACCAGGCAGCCCATCTCCTCGGTCGCGGTGATCGGGTCGACGATCGGCGTGCCGTGATCGACGATGTCGAGTTGATCGATCTGCCCGATCAGCGCGGCCACCGCGGCCCGGTTGGCCGGGTCGGTGAGTTTCTCGCCCTCGGGTGCCCCGACGACGTAAGTGCCGGTGACCGCGTCGAATTCGAATGCCTCGGACATGCCGGGGAAATGTTCGTCGAGGATTTCGGTCGCCCGTTCGGAGGGCAGGTTCGGCAGGCTGAAGTCATCGGTCATCGGTTGTTTCAGCTGGGTGCCGAGCACGCCGAGGACGACGAAGAGCACCGCCCAGATCGGCAGCACGATCCACTTGTGCCGGAAGGCGAACCTTCCCCACCGATACAGATAGACGGACACAGCGTTCTCCTCGCGATGGTCGGGGGGTCGATCCGGATCACGAATTTCTCCACCGACCGCCGTGCATCGGCGAAGCACCGAGCTGAAGAGTCGAACTACTCCCGAGTCTGCTGCGCGCCGGGCTCGAGTTCAAGATCACATGCCGATACGACTTCGGCCCCGTACCCCGGGGAAGGGGTACGGGGCCGAAGGATCGTCGACCGAGCGCGTGATCAGCTCACACGGACGGGTTCCTTGGTGATGTCCACCGTCTTCTTCTGGAGTTCGATCAGTTTCGAGCCCTCGACGTCGATCTCGGGCACGATCCGATCCAGCCACTTCGGCATCCACCACGACCACTTGCCCATGATGGTCAAGAGCGCGGGGATCAGCACCATGCGGACGAGGAAGGCGTCGAGCAGCACGCCGACAGCGAGCGCGAAGCCCATCTGCTTGGCGATCGCGTCCGATTCCAGCAGGAAGGACGCGAAGACCGAGATCATGATGATCGCGGCCGACGTGACGACCCTGGCGCCGTGGTGGTAGCCGGAGACCATCGCGTCCTTCGCGGACTTGCCGTGCACGTATTCCTCACGCATGCGGGTGACCAGGAAGACCTGGTAGTCCATCGCGAGGCCGAAGACCAGACCGATCAACATGATCGGGAGGAAGCTGATCAGCGGACGTGGATCATCGATGAGCCCGAGCGCGCCCTCCTGGAAGATGAGCACGGTCGCGCCGAAGGTGGCGGCCATGGACAGCAGGAAGCCCAGCGCCGCGGTCAGCGGTACCAGAATCGAGCGGAACACCAGGATCAGCAGAACGAACGCCGCGCCGGCGACGATCGCGAGGTAGGGCGCGATCTTGCTGAGCAGCACGTGGTCGATATCGGCCGCGATGGCGGTGCTGCCGGTGACGCCGTACGCCATGCCGTAGGTGGCCTCGAATTCGGCCTCCGCGTCCCTGGCGTCGGACACCAGATCCTTGGTGTCCTGGTTGTTCGGACCGAATTTGGGCACGCCGTCGAGCAGTGCGCCCTGCTTGTCCTCGCTCCACTGCGGCGCGGTCACGTAATCCATATTCGGATACGAGGCCAGTTTGCTCCGCAGCGCCTCGACCGCCTCTTCGCGCTTGTCCGCGGGGACACCGCTGAGGTCGGCGGCGATATTGAGCACACCGTTGCTGCCTTCGCCGAACCCCTCGGTGCGAAGTTCGTAGGCCTTGCGGATGGTGGTCGTCTTCGGCTGGCTGTCCTCACCGGGCAGACCCAGGTTCAGACCCGCGGCGGGCGCGGCGAGCGCGCCGAGTACCGCGACACTCAGGATCAGCGCGGCCCACGGGGCCTTGCCGATCAGGCGACCCAGGCGCATGCCGTTGGTGACCTGCGTGTCGTCCTCGGGATCGTGCTGGGCGACCAGCGGCAGCTTCGGCGTGAACAGGAACCGGCCGAACGCGCCGAGCAGCGCGGGCATCAGGGTGATGGCCGCGAGCACCGCGAGCGCGGCGGCGAGGGCGCCACCGAGCCCCATGAACGTCATGAACCGCACGCCGATGATGCCGAGTCCGGCGAGCGCGATGATGACGGTCAGACCGGCGAACACCACCGCGGAACCGGCGGTGCCGAGCGCGATACCCGCCGCTTCCTCCGGTGAATCCTGCACGGCGAGTTCGTGTTTGTAGCGCGAGACGATGAACAGCGCGTAGTCGATCGAGAGCGCGATACCGATCATCGAGGCCAGGAACGTGGTGAAACTGGGCACATCGGTGATGGAGGTACCGAGCATGATCAGCGACATGGCGGCGCCGAGACCGACGATCGCGGTGACGATCGGGATGAACGCGGCCACGATCGCGCCGAAGGCGATGATCATGACGATCAGCGCGACGCCCATGCCGATCATCTCGGCCTTGCCGGTCGGACCCTCGTTGGTCTGGGCGATCGAGCCGCTCATCTCGACGGTGAGTCCGGCGTTGCGCGCGTCGGCGGCGACGTCGTAGGCGGCCTCACGCTGCTCGTCGGTGATATCGGTGAAGGTGGGGATGCTGAACGGCACGCTCATGAACGCCACGGACGCCGGTTCGGTCTTGTTGAGCACGTTGAGCGGTGCGCCACTGCACTGCGACGGATCCGGGTTGGTCAGACAGCCCATCTTGTCGGCGGTCTCGACCGGGTTGGTCAGCGGTTTCGCGTGATCCACGATGTCGAGCTGGCCGAGCTTGGCGATGAACGCATCGAGCGCCGCACGGTTCGCCGGGTCGGTCAGTTTCTGGCCCTCGGGCGCGGCGATCACATACGTGCCGGTGACGGCATCGAACTTGAACGCTTCCGAGGCGCCGGGGAAGTGTTTGTCGAGAATCTCGTTGGCGCGCTCCGACGGAAGGGCGGGCATACTGAAGTCGTTCGTCATCGGCTTGCTGAGCTGCGAGCCCAGGCCGCCGATCAGAACGAACAGCACAAGCCAGACCGGTAGCACTATCCATTTCCGGCGGAAAGCGAGCTTTCCCCATCTATAGAGGTATACGGACACGAGTGAACTCCTAGCGGTGACTGGGACGTGCTGGATCGTGGCGCGTAGACAGCACTCGCGGGGCCCTGGTCGTCCCCGCCTCCAATGTGACGCTTCCTGCCTACCGTGCGGTAGGTAGACTACCCATCGGCTAAGCGGAGATACAACCTCGATTTCAGTGGGGCCGTTGGCTGCCCGCAGTAGTGGTGAGAGGATCATCGGATGGTCGTCCGTGCAGTATCGGAAAGCGTCGTCGCTGGTAGAAGTACCAAAGTGGCGATTCGCGATGCCGCGGTGAAGCTTTTCGGCAGCAAAGGTTTCGAGCAGACCAGCCTTCGCGAGGTCGCAGATGCGGTAGGAATCACAAAGGCTTCGCTCTACTACCACTACCCGTCGAAACTTGACCTACTTCTCTCGATCATCGATCCGATCGTCGACCACATGCGGGATGTGGTGGAGGACATAGACGCGGTACCCCACGATGCCGAGGGGATTCGCGCGGTCCTTCGCACCTACCTGCGCGGGATGATCCGCAATCGCGACGCCGGCGCGCTGTGTATTCGCGACACCGTGGCGATCCTCAACGCGATGGCCGACCGGTATCCGGATCTGATGAACGCCAACCGGATACTGCGTACCTGGTTGGCCGGACCGTCCGCGACTCCCGAGATGCAACTGCGGGCCTGTGCCGCGCTCGAGGTACTCGGGGTGGCGCTGACGTCGAAGGAATTCGTTCCCGCCGCGGACGACGCCACCGTCGCCGCCACTCTGCTCGACGCGGCGACCTCGGTGTTGACCGGTGTCGGATCGGGGTAGCGTCCGCATGCCCGCCGCCGGAACGGTTCGGCGTAGATTCGAGCGGATCGTCCGGCCGAACAGTTTTCGACGACCGCTCAGCGTCCAGGAGTAATCCCGTGCACATCACCGCGAAGATCGACTACGCGGTGCGAACCCTGCTCGAAATCGCCCGTGCGGCACAGCACAGCGGCAATGTGGCGCTCAAAGCCGATGCCATCGCGTCCGCGCAGCGGATCCCGCCCAAGGTGCTCGAAACGATTCTCGGTGAACTGCGCAGGGCCGAACTGGTGATCAGCAGGCGCGGTCCGGACGGCGGCTACTGGCTGGCCAGGCCCGCCGCGCAGATCTCGATCGCCGATGTCATCCGGGCGATCGAAGGTCCACTGGCCTCGGTGCGCGGGCAGCGGCCCGAGGATGTCGAATACGGGGGAGCGGCGCGGCCGTTGCAGCGGGTATGGATCGCGCTGCGCGTCAATATCCGCTCGGTGCTGGAGAACGTCTCGATCGCGGAGATCGCCCTCGACGAACTGCCCGCGTTCGTCGACGCGCTCACCGAGGACGCGGGTGCGTGGGCGCGACGGTGAGCGGTGGATGAATCCTCCGAAATCGGACATCGACGCTGGTCAGGAAAGTTCGAGACGTATTTCACCCACACCCGGTAGCCTGCCTTCATCATGTTGATCAGCGTGCTTCGTACATATCTGAATCCCTATCGCGCTCAGCTGGCCGGGGTCGTCGTCCTACAGCTGATCTCGGTGATCGCGATGCTTTTCCTGCCGAGCCTCAACGCCGATCTCATCGACGGCGGCGTCACCAAAGGTGATATCGGCTACATCTGGACGACCGGCCTCTGGATGCTCGCGGTCAGCGCGGTGCAGATCGTGGCGTCGGCGTTCTCGGTGTACCTGGGTGCGCAGGCCGCGATGGGCGCGGGTCGCGACCTGCGCGGCGCCCTGCTGCACCGAGTCGGCACCTTCTCCGCCCGCGAGGTCGGAATGTTCGGCGCACCGTCGCTGATCACCCGCAATACCAACGATATTCAGCAGGTTCAGCTGCTGATCGTCATGTCGGCCACGATTCTGGTGATGGCGCCGATCATGTGCGTCGGCGGTATCTTCATGGCGCTTCGCGAAGATTTCGATCTGTCGTGGCTGCTGCTGATAGCCGTTCCCGCGCTCGGGCTCTCGATGGGTTTCATCGTCGCCAGGATGGTGCCGGGCTTCCGCGAGATGCAGTTCCGCATCGACGAGGTGAACCGGGTGCTGCGCGAGCAGATCACCGGTATCAGGGTGGTTCGCGCCTTCGTCAGGGAACGGCAGGAGACCTGGCGCTTCGGGGTGGCCAACAGCGATCTCACCGAGACATCGCTGCGGGTGGGCCGGTTGATGGCGCTGATGTTCCCCACGGTCATGCTGATCAGCAATGTGACGGCGGTCGGGGTGATCTGGTTCGGCGGTCACCTGATCGAAGACGGCACGATGCAGATCGGTTCGCTCACCGCGATGCTGTCCTACATCATGCAGATCCTGATGGCCGTCATGATGGCCTCGTTCCTGGCCATGATGGCCCCGCGCGCGGCGGTTTCGGCCGACCGGCTCGGCGAGGTGCTGGAGACGGAGACCTCGGTGGTGCCGCCGTCGAAGCCGCAAATCTTCGCGGGCGATCCCGGCGCGATCGAATTCGCCGCCGCCGAATTCAGTTTCCCCGGCGCGGAGAAACCGGTGCTGACGGGCATCTCGTTCCGGGTGGAGCCGGGTAGGACCACCGCGATCGTCGGATCCACGGGTGCGGGCAAGACCACGCTGCTCAATCTGATTCCGCGACTCGTCGACGTCACCGACGGCTCGGTGATCATCGGCGGCACCGACGTGCGGCAGGCCGATCTCGAACTGCTGCGCAACCAGATCGGCCTCGTTCCGCAGAAGGCCTACCTGTTCTCCGGCACGGTGGCGACCAATCTGCGCTACGGCAAACCCGATGCCACCGACGAGGAACTGTGGCGCGCGCTCGAGATCGCGCAGGCCGCCGATTTCGTCCGCGAGATGCCGCAGGGCCTCGACACCCCTGTCGCCCAGGGCGGCACCACCGTCTCGGGTGGACAGCGTCAGCGTCTGGCCATCGCGCGGGCGCTGGTGCGCAGGCCGCGGATCTACCTGTTCGACGACTCGTTCTCCGCGCTCGACGTGGCGACCGATGCCAGGCTGCGCGAGGCGTTGCGGCCGGAAACCGAAGACGCCTCGGTGATCATCGTGGCGCAACGAATTTCGACCATCCGCGACGCCGACCGGATCGTGGTTCTCGAGGACGGTGAGATGGCGGGCATCGGCACGCACGAACAATTGCTCCGTGACTGTCCCGAATACCGGGAGATCGTCGAATCCCAGCTGAGCGCGGAGGAGGTTCGATGAGGCCCGGTGCCGGGCCCGGTGCGCCCGAGACCAAGCCGAAATCGTTCGGCCCCTCGCTGAAACGACTACTGCGCAGACTCGCGCCCGAGAAGTTCTACGTCGGACTGATCGTCACGCTGGTGATCGCCTCGGTGGTGCTCAACACCCTCGGCCCCTACATCCTCGGCAAGGCGACCAACATCGTCTTCGACGGCCTGGTCGGCAAACAACTCACCCCGTACACCGGGATGAGCAAGGACGAGGTGGTCGAAACGCTGCGTGCGCGCGGCGAGGGCACCCTGGCCGACATGCTCGGCGCCATGGATGTCGTTCCCGGTGTCGGAGTGGACTTCTCCGCCGTCGGACGGGTGCTGATGCTGGTGCTCGCGCTCTACATCGGCGCGGCCGTCTTCAGCTGGTTGCAGGGATATCTGCTCAATATCGTCATCAACACCACCGTCAAGCGGCTGCGCGGCGAGGTCGAGGACAAGATCCACCGGCTTCCGTTGCGCTACTTCGATTCCTCGCCGCGCGGTGACGTGCTGAGCCGGGTCACCAACGATGTCGACAATGTCTCGCAGACCTTGCAGCAGACCATGAGTCAGTTGCTGACGTCGCTGTTCTCGGTGATCGGCATCCTGATCATGATGTTCTGGATCTCGCCGCTGCTCGCCGTGATCGCCCTGCTCACGGTGCCCGCGGCGGTGGTGGTCACCGCGCAGATCGCCAAACGCTCCAAACCGCATTTCGTGAACCAGTGGAAATACACCGGCATGGTGAACGCCCAGGTCGAGGAGGCCTACACCGGGCACGAGGTGGTCACCGCGTTCGGTCGCAACCGCGAGGTCGGCGAGGAATTCGACAAGCGGAACCAGGAGCTCTACGACGCGAGTTTCAAGGCGCAGTTCATCTCCGGCCTGATCATGCCCGCGATCATGTTCCTCGGGAACATCAATTTCGTGCTGGTCGCGCTGGTCGGCGGACTGCGGGTGGCGACGGGGCATATCTCGCTCGGCGAGGTGCAGGCCTTCATCCAGTACTCCAGGCAGTTCAGTCAGCCGCTGACCCAGATCGGCGCGATGGCCAACCTGCTGCAATCCGGTGTCGCCTCGGCCGAGCGGATCTTCGAAATCCTGGACGCGGAAGAGCAGTCCCCCGATCCGGCGGTGGAGAACGCGCGCCCGGTCGATCGGGGCCGGGTCGAATTCGAGGCGGTGTCGTTCCGCTACGAACCGGAGAAGCCGGTGATCGAGCGGCTGTCGCTGGTGGCCGAACCCGGTCACGTCGTCGCCATCGTCGGACCGACCGGCGCGGGTAAGACCACGCTGGTCAACCTGCTGATGCGGTTCTACGAACTCGACGCGGGCACCATCACCATCGACGATGTCGACATCACCGAGATGACCCGCGACCACCTGCGTTCCAGGATCGGCATGGTGTTGCAGGACACCTGGCTGTTCAAGGGCACCATCCGGGAGAACATCGCCTACGGCGATCCGGACGCGAGCGACGAGGACATCCTCGCCGCCGCGCGCGCCGCCTACGTCGACCGGTTCGTGCACGCGCTGCCCGACGGTTACGACACCGTCATCGACGAGGAGGGTTCCGGGGTCAGCGCCGGTGAGAAGCAGCTGATCACGATCGCCCGCGCGTTCCTCGCCAAACCGTCCATCCTGATCCTGGACGAGGCGACGAGTTCGGTCGACACCCGCACCGAACTGCTGGTGCAGCACGCGACCGCGGCGCTGCGCCGCGACCGCACCAGTTTCGTCATCGCGCACCGGCTCTCGACCATCCGCGACGCCGATCTGATCGTCGTCATGGAATCCGGGCGCATCGTCGAACACGGCAACCACGAGCGTCTGCTCGCCGAACGCGGCGCGTACTACCGCCTGTACAACTCCCAGTTCGCGGCCGCGGCCTCGGAGGCCTAGAGCCGCCCGATCCGCCGAACACACCGATCGCCGCGGGTGCCACCGGCCCTGCGGCGCGGTGTGCGGGAGTGCGCTGGGAGGATGGTCGTCGTGTCTGCACCCGAATCGTTCTCCTTCACCGTCGGTACCCGGCTCGACGGGCGGCACGGGCGAACCGGCGTGATCGAAACGCCGCACGGCTCCATCGCGACGCCCGCGTTCATCCCCGTCGGCACCAAGGCGACGGTCAAGTCGGTGCTGCCGGAGACCATGAAGGAGATCGGCGCGCAGGCCCTGCTCGCGAACGCCTACCACCTCTACCTGCAACCGGGTTCCGACATCGTGGACGACGCGGGCGGGCTCGGGAAATTCATGAACTGGCCGGGGCCGACCTTCACCGACAGCGGCGGATTCCAGGTGATGTCGCTCGGGGTCGGATTCAAGAAGGTGCTCGCGATGGAGGCCGTCGACGTCCGCAGCGACGACGTGATCGCCAAGGGCAAGGAACGGCTCGCGACCGTCGACGACGACGGCGTCACCTTCCGCTCCCATCTGGACGGGTCGAAACACCGCTTCACCCCCGAGGTCTCGATGGGGATCCAGCATCAGCTCGGCGCCGACATCATGTTCGCCTTCGACGAACTGACCACGCTGCTCAATACCCGTGGCTACCAGGAGAAATCACTGCAACGCACGCACGAGTGGGCGCAGCGGTGCATCGACGAGCACGAGCGGCTGACCACCGCGCGCGCCCAGCACCCGTACCAGGCGCTGTTCGCCGTGATCCAGGGCGCGCAGTACGAGGATCTGCGCCGCAAGGCCTGCCGGGAGTTGGACGCGATCCGCGGCGAAGCGGGCACATCCTTCGACGGTTTCGGCATCGGCGGCGCACTCGAGAAACACAACCTCGGCACCATCGTCGGCTGGTGCTGCGACGAACTGCCCGAGGAGAAGCCGAGGCATATGCTCGGCATCAGCGAGCCCGAGGACATCTTCGTCGCCGTGGAGAACGGCGCCGACACCTTCGACTGCGTCAACCCGTCCCGCGTCGCGCGCAACGCCGCCATCTACGTGGCACGCGGCCGGTTCAACATCAACACCGCCCGCTTCCGCCGCGATTTCACCCCCATCGACGACACCTGCGACTGCTACACCTGCGCCAACTACACCCGCGCCTACCTGCACCACCTGTTCAAAGCCAAGGAGATCCTGGCCGCGACCCTGTGCACGATCCACAACGAGCGCTTCACGATTCGCCTGGTCGACCAGATCCGCGCCAGCATCGACGGCGGTTACTTCGACGCTTTCAAGACGGAGACCCTCGGCCTCTGGAACAGCGCCAAGAACTAGCGACCCATGCATGTGAACCCGCACGGTGCCGAAGTCCTCGCAGGATTTCGACGGACGTCGTCAGCCCGGCGAGCAGGGCGTACTGGTGCCCGCCGACCTCGAGCCGTCCTGACTCAGCCCCGGGCGAGCCCATAAGCAACCACTCACACCCACCCCACCCCCACGGCGCGAGCCTTACGAGCGCCCGTTCGCGGCCGTCTCGCGTCCGAGCGGTCGAGACAATGCGACGCAGTCGCGAGTCTCGACCGCTCGGACGCGAGACAAGAAGGGCCGCGAACCCGCGGCCCCCGGGCCGCCAAAATTTCAGCCGTAGCTGGGTTCGTGCTTCTTCAGTAGCGCGATGACCCGGTACGTGATCGGCATGACGATGATCTCGCAGAGCGTCTTCCACAGGAACCCGATGATCACGTAGTTGACGAACTGTTCCCAGGTGTCGATGCCGATGGCGGCGGCGGCGATGGAGCAGAAGATGAGGGTGTCGGCGAATTCGCCGATGACGGTGGAGCCGATCAGCCTGGCCCACAGGTATTTTTCCTTTGTCCGTTCCTTGATCAGTACCAGGGTGGCGGAATTCAGGAGTTGGCCGACGAAATATCCGGCGAGGCCCGCGACGACGAGTCGCGGCGTGGTGCCGATGACGGTGCGGAACGCTTCCTGGTTCTCGTAGAAACCGGCGGCGGGCAGGCGGATGGCGATGGCGAAACAGGCGACGGTCAGCAGCAGGGCGGCGAAGCCGTAGTAGACGGCGCGGCGGGTGGCGCGGAAGCCGTAGACCTCGCTGAGGACGTCGCCGAGGATGTAGGCGAGGGGGAAGAGGAAGAACGCGCCGTCGGTCGCGATCGGCAGGATCTGGAGCGGACCGAGCGACACCGATTTGTCGCCCAGGAACTCCACGCCTTTGGTGGCGCAGATATTGGAGATGATGAGGGTAGCGGTGAACAGTACGACGATGGGTGTGTAATACCCCCGCGCGACCTGGGCGAATGCCGCATGGTCGGCGGGGTGTCCAGACCCCTCGTGTTCTTCGGTCTTGATCGAGTCACTCACGGGTCTCATCAAACCAGGTTCTGAGCCTGCCGTGTCCGGTCGAAGGTCGGCTTCGACTGTGCTACAGGTTGTCCTCGCCCATTAGTCTGTAGCCATGACGAATCCCGGCGATTCCGACGAGTGGTGGAAACAGTACGGCGGCGAAGGTGTGTCGCCGGAGTCCGGCGCGCAGAGTTCGGTCCCGCAGTACCCGACCTCCGAACCGTCCGGGTATCCCTCGGCTCCGCAATACCCTCAGCAACCGCAGCAGCAACCGCCGCCGTATCAGCAGCCGTCGCAGCCGCAATACCAGCAGCAGCCCTATCAGCAGTCGCCCGCGCAACCGTATCCGCAGCAGCCGAATTACGGCTATCCGTCCGGGTATCAGCCCTATGGCGGGCCGGTCGCGCAGGGCACCAACGGTTTGGCGATCGGCGCGCTCGTCGCTTCGCTGCTCGGGTTCTGCACCTGCGCCGTCGGGTCGATAGTCGGCATCATTCTCGGCGTGCTCGCGCTGAATCAGCTGAAGGAGCGTCCGCAGGAAGGTCGCGGTATGGCGCTGGCCGGTATCTGGGTCGGTGTCGGCGGCATCGTCTCGGTGGCGATCTACTTCGTCATTCTGCTGGCCAACAATTCGACCTAGCCGGTCGCCGGACATGAAACAGGGGCGCTCCCGTCGTGGGGCGCCCCTGTTCGGTTCGTGTGCGCGATATCAGGCCTTGACGACCTGGGTGCCGCCGGCGAACTTGTCGTGCCAGCCCTGCTTGTTCGGATCCTGCGAGGTGGTGATGATGATGTAGATCGCCAGGCCGAGCGAGATCAAGCTGCCGACGCACGGAATGATCTGCGCCGCGACGTAGAGGTTGCGCTTGAGCGAGACCTCGGGGGTGAGCTTGGGCGCGCCGCCGGGGGCGACGACCTTCAGGCCGAGCAGCTTCTTGCCGAGGGTGGTGCCCTGGCTGGTCTCCATACCGACGAAGTAGCCCAGCAGCGCGACGGTCGACAGCACGCCGTTGATGATCTGTCCTCCGGTGCCGAGACCGAAGAGGACGGAAACGATGATCACGACCGGGATGGCCACGATCAGATGATCGATGACGCGCGCGCCGATGCGGACGCCGATATCGGCCCCGACACCGGATCCTCCGCCCTGCGGGCCGTAGCCCTGCTGCTGGTAGGGGTCCTGCCCGTACTGCTGCTGCGGCTGGCCGTACGGGTCCTGCCCGTACTGCGGCTGCTGCTGACCGTAAGGCTGCTGCCCGTACTGCGGCGGCTGCTGCCCGTATTGCGGGGGCTGCTGGCCGTACTGCGGGGGCTGCTGGCCGTAGCCCTGCTGCGGGTACTGCTGTCCACCTTGCGGATACGGTTCGCCGTACGGCTGGCCGCCCTGCGGATTCTGGTTGGGGTCGTAGCCACCGCTTGTCATAGTGTTTAGTCCTCGTTGTGATCAGTAGATCAATAGATCGGTCGACTGGGTACGTTACGGACATCCGTCGGGTTGCAACAACCCATTCTCATCGAAGGTCGACGGCCGACGTGGCAGCACGGCGGGATCGAATTGTCGGAGCAGGTGCGCCGGTGTACGAGCGCTATAGCCCAGCGAGCATGATAACGCGCTGACCACGTCTTCGACGGTGTCGCCGAGGGCTGTTCGGTCCGCGAGCGTGACCGAACCGTCCCTTTTGGCCAATCTCTGCCCGGCCGTGTTGAGTACGAGCGGGACGTGCGCGTAGCGCGGGACGGGCAGCCCGAGCAGCGCGGCCAGGTACGCCTGCCGCGGGGTCGACGGCAGCAGGTCGTCACCGCGCACCACTTGGTCGATGTGCTGGTCGGCGTCGTCGACGACGACCGCCAGGTTGTAGGCGGGCAGGCCGTCACCGCGACGGAGCACCACATCGTCGACCGGGCCGCGATAGACGCCGTGCAATTCGTCGACGATCTCGTATTCGGTGATGTCGGCGCGCAATCGGAGCGCGGCGGGCCTGCCTTCGG
The DNA here is from genome assembly GCF_019038455.1 of Nocardia noduli. Classification (NCBI taxonomy): domain Bacteria; kingdom Bacillati; phylum Actinomycetota; class Actinomycetes; order Mycobacteriales; family Nocardiaceae; genus Nocardia; species Nocardia noduli. The sequence continues at coordinate 24,870 of NZ_JAFMPL010000024.1, read as the reverse complement.
CGCGCAGCCGGGCGCGGTCGGCGGTCGTGAGGGTGCGGCAGGTGCCGGGGTAGGAGCCCATCGGACCGTGCGGGGCGGTCGCGGCCTGCTGTATTTCCTTGCGGGTGCAGAAACATTCGTAGGTGCGGCCCTGTGCGCGGAGTCGGTCGATGGCCTGGTCGTACAGGTCGAGACGTTCGCTCTGTCGCACCACCGGTCCGTCCCAGTCCACGCCGAGCGCGGCGAGATCGGCGAGCTGGCGCTGCTCGGCGCCGGGGCGCACGCGATCGAGATCCTCGACGCGCATCAGGAAACGTCTTCCGGTCGATCGCGCGAACAGCCAGGCCAGCAGGGCGGTGCGGAGATTGCCCAGGTGCAGGTCACCGGAGGGGCTCGGGGCGTATCTACCCGCGGCCCGCTCAGCCACGGGTCGGATCTGTCTCGGAGCGCGCGGACACGATCGCCATGGTAGTGCGGGTCATCGGCCGCACAGTCGAGGCTTCAACTCGTCGGGCGTGATCGGGGTTCCCGCCTCGAGTGCTCGCAACAGTGCGTTCGCGTGCGCTATCAGCCCTCGCCGATCCACCCCGTAGGAGCCCGCGGCGTCGGTGGATGCCGGGCTATCACCTGGCTCGTAGCTCTCCAGACGGGTTACCGCACGGCCGAGCAGGGTACGCGCACCCTTCGGATTGCCCCGTTGGATGTGTGTCAGAGCGACCGCGTATTGGGCCAACCCTTGCCACAGCATCCTTTCGGCGAACGGCTGGTTCTTCCACGCGGCCTCTAATACCTCGTGTGCGTTGAATGCCAAACCGTCGTCCAGCAGTTGCTGGGCGAAGGTAAGAGTTTGCTGGGGTGGCAGATTCAGGTCGTCCGGAATTCGGGGAATTCCGACACTACCGTGCGGTAGTGGACGTCCGAATCGATCACGAGGACGGGGGTTACGGGCGCGACCTGCCTCGTCGCGGGGGCGTTCCAGCATGTCTCCATGATCCACGCTTCGTGTCGGCCGTGTCGCGGATGTGGATCGGCGGTGGACCAATTGGCGCATCACGGACCAATCACGCCCATTCGGAAGTTAGTCATCCGAGGTCCACTTGTTTCCCAGTTCGGTGCTGGCAATGTTCCCGCAACATCATATCTTCGCAAGATTGGCAAAAATGGTGATCGAATAATCCGGAGGTCGGCAAACTATGAGCGGAGCTGCTAGTGTTTACCGCGCGGGGACGACCCCGGGGGTGTATTCCACCTCGAACGACAGTGCGATACGACGCACCGTGAAAGCAGCGCGCTAACGCTAGGCGCACCACGGGGATTCGGCGCTTCCTCGCTGGATTCCGGTGCTAGTTAGAACGATGTCCAATGAATTCTCGTTCTCGACGCAGCAAAGGAGCTAGTGCCGTGGAGGTTGATTTGACGGGTGCTGTGTGGCACAAGAGCACATACAGCGGCCCCGATGGGAACTGCGTGGAAGTCGCGGTTCTCGGCAACGGCAAAGTAGCAGTTCGTGACACCAAAGATAATGGCAACGGCCCGGTGCTGGCATTCGCTCCGGGTGAATGGGACGCATTCCTAACAGAGGTTTCGGTCGGGGCGTTCGGGCGTTCCTGAGTCCTCGGGCGTCGGAACGGTAAGCATGGCCCCGGGTAGGCACAAACTCGGGGTCGTCGCGTCTGCGAACCTACTGTTCCGCACCACTTTTCATCGCCTGCGGCGAAATCGTGTGGCACCTGCCACCCCCGCTCGTGACGTCCGCGCATCGACGCGCGGACTTTCCCCTCTTCTCGGGACCCCATCCACCCCGGATTTCGGCCTCGAAGGCCATCACCTACGCACCGCGGCGGCATTCGGTCGATATGGTCGGATCCGTGAGTGAGCGGTCGGACAGCGGTGGTATCGGAGCTGTGAGAAAACGCGCCGGGGGACTCGGATCCGCGTCTCACGGCACCCTGTCGGCCGCGGGCGGCGCGGTATGCGGGTGAACAGGGTCGCCGCGCAGGACGCGACGATGTTCTGGCTGTCCGCGCGTACCCGCAACGATCTGTTCCTGCTCTTCAGTTTCGCCGACGAGGGCGTGCCGACCTCGGTGCTGCGCGCGCTCGTCGAAACCCGCAGCGCCGAGATCGCCGACCTGCGCGTGCGGCTGCGCGCGGTTCGCGGTGATCTCGACTACCCGGCCTGGGTGCCGTGCGATTTCCGCGACGACCAATTCGTCGAACACCACCTGCCCCGCCCGGACTGGCCGCATCTGCTGGACGCCGTCGGGGAACTACTCGACACCTCGGTGGATGCCGCGGTCCGGCCGTGGCGCGTTCACGTATTTCGCGTGGTGGAAGGCGCACCCGCGCCGGGAGTCGAATCCGAACCGGCGACGGTCGTGCTGTTACAGATGTCGCACGCCCTGGTGGACGGACGACGTGCTTCCGCGGTCGCGCGTGCGCTGTTCGCGTCGCCCGGGGTCGGCGCGGAAGCGGTCATGGCGGAATCGGACTCGGATGCCGATTCATCCCGGGATTCGGTATTCGGGCAGGCTCGCGCGCTCGGGAACCGTGCGGTGGGCTTTCTTCGCGGAGTCGGGAGCAGCGAACCCGTCGACGCCGTGGTCGGATTGATCGCTACACCCGTACACGTGGCGCAGACAGTGACGCGCGGTGTGCGCGCCTACCGGGCCCAGCGGGAATTGGCACGATTGACCGCCGCAGGCGCGGTACCCGCGCCCCCGTCGGGGTTCACGCCCACCCCGCTGAACCGATCTGCGGCCGAGGGTATTTCGCGGCACGCGGTGCGCGTGATCGTGACCGACGGTGACGACATGCGGCTCACCGGACGTACCGTGACGGTACTGGCCCTTACCGCGGTATCGGTCGCACTCACCGAATACCTCAGCCTCCGCGGCGAATCGATGGATCGGCTCGGCGCACAGGTGCCCATGGCGATGCCCGCCGGCGCACACGTGCGCAACAACTATCGCGGCCTGGGCGTCGATCTCCACGTGGACGAACCGGATCTGTCCCACCGTGCCGACCGTATCGCCGACGAATTGGCCGAACGCCGGATTCGCGCGGGTCATCCGCTGTTGGGAGCGCAGGAGCGGGTGACGGCGGTGACGCCGGCGCGGGTTCTGCGGCGCGACACCGAGAGTTATCCGCTCGACACTCCCGACTCCATCGCGGGCCATACCGTCGTCTCCAGCGTGCACCGGGGCGCGGCCGATCTCCACTTCGGCGGTCCCGTGCGGTTCACCGGCGGATTTCCCGCGATCGGTTCGGTGATGCACCTGACCCACGGGATTCACGGCCTCGGCGATACGGTGACGATCTCGGTGCACGCCGACGCGGCGGTGCTCCCCGATATCGACGTCTACACCGAACTCCTGCGGGTCGCGTTGAACCGGGTGTCGGCCATCGAACCGCGCTGACGAGCACCCCGGGGGATCACGCTCGTGCGCGGCGCGGTCTCCGACGGCACCGGTTTCCCGAGCGCCCGCACAACCCGCTCGGATGCGTCCTCACTCTCAGGAGTACGCCGCGAGCAGGCGAGAGTTCAAGTCGCGCAGATAGTCTCGTCCGAACGCGCCGTTCTCCAGGTCGTCGGTGAGGATCTCCGGCAGGTCGTGGGCGAATTCGGGAGTGCGAGATCCGGCGGCCAGCGCGATCGTCGCGACCGTGTCGACGTCGCCGGTCCAGGCCACCGCGCCGCGTAACGCCTCACGCAGACTCGTGCTGGTCGAGAGCGTGGTGAGCGCCGCGCGCACGCTCATCCAGCCTTTCGAGCCGACCTTCCCCCGCCACGGTCGCGCCCACGAAGCGCCGAGTCGCGACCCGATCCAGCCGGGCAATTCCGTGACCGGGCCGATCCCGTGGTGGCAGTAGTGCACCGCGAGGGCCGCGGCCTGGGCGGCGGCGATCCCGTCCGGGGTGTCGTGGGTGAGGCGCGCCTGTTCCCGTGCGTAGTGCAGGACGTCCTCGACTGTCGGCAGCAGACCGATCGGGCCCGCGCGCATCGCCGCGCCGCTCTTGTCGCTGGCCGGTTCGATGCGGGCGAGGAAATCGGCCCCGGTGTCGACGGTGTCGAGGAATTGCTGGAACCGTCCGGCGTAGCCGTCGCGTGGGTCCCTGCGGTAGGCGCGCACGAAATACTCGGCCAGATGCGCACGGTCCCAGGGCTTCCCCGACACGAGCAACTCCGCGACCGCCAGCGTCATCTGGGTGTCGTCGGTGTAGGCGCCGGGTCGGATGCCGAGATGCGTCGGATGCTGGACATATCCGGCGAGGGTGTTGTGCTCGGCGACGAAAGCCGCTTCCGCGTACTCGAAACCGGCACCGTACGCGTCACCGACCGCCAACTCGACCAGCATGTTTCCCCCATCGCATCGCACCTCACCACCCCGAACCCTGTCAGCATGCCATCGCGCGACCATTCGCGCGAAGGGATTTCTATCGGGGCGCACCGCGAATTGATATCGCGTACCGTTTTCTCCGCCGTGACCTGCGAGAGGACATTGCGTCCCGCCTTTGTCCTATCAACGACAAGATCGCGTACTTGGCTAATCACAACCGAGCCATCTACTGTGAATTTCGATCACAACGGCGTTGGACAACAAGGAGTTTCCGGTATGGGTGTTCGAGTTCTGGCCGCTGGTTTCGCGGCGTTGGCGGCTACTGCGATGACGGTCTTCGCGGGAGGTGTAGCCGCGGCCGAGCAGAACGAGGCGCAGTTGCGTGCACAGGTGGAAGCAGCCTGCGCGGCCATCGGCGGTACCTACCCGCAGAACTACTTCAATGTTCCCGGCCAGTTCGCGGGCAAGGCGGGGTGCCTGATGCCCGACGGCCGCTACGTCCAGGTCAACCTGCCCGACGGCACCGAGTGCACCAGGGACGCGGGCTTCGGCGTGTGGGTCCGCGGCACCGTCGCCAACGGTGAGTGCCTCTGACACGCTCTGATTTCGCCTGGTAGAGGGCTCCGATCGGTACATCCGATCGGAGCCCTCTTTCGTGCCCGGTCCCTCTAACCGTCCGCTCCGGTGGAACGCGGCTGTTGCAATAGGCAGGTAAATGCCTGCATAATTGTGCGGTGAGTGGCGAGGCGACAGAGATGGACTCGGTTTTCAAGGCGCTGGCCGATTCGACTCGGCGGCGACTGCTCGATCGGCTGCGCGAACACAACGGGCAGACCCTGCGCGAATTGTGCGACAGCGTGGATATGGCGCGGCAGTCGGTGACGCAGCATCTCGACATCCTCGTGCGCGCCGGTCTCGTCACCGTCGTGCGGCGCGGCCGCGAACGGCTGCACTACCTCAATCCGGTGCCGATCCACGACATCGAACAGCGCTGGATCGCGATATTCGACCGCCCCCGCTTACAGATGATCAACGCCATCAAGAATCAGGCAGAGGAGTACGCCATGACCAGTGCATCCATACCGAGCTATGTCTACGTCACCTATATAAAGGCCAGTGCGGAACAGGTGTGGCAGGCCCTGACCGATGCCGATCTGACGGCGCGGTACTGGGGGCACGCGAACGTGTCGGACTGGCAGCCGGGCTCGGAGTGGGAGCACCGCCGCGTCGACGGATCGGACAAGGTCGACGTCTTCGGCACGGTGCTCGAAGCCGAACCGCCCGCCCGTCTCGTCGTCACCTTCGACGATGTCCCGGACGCGGAGAAGACGAGGGAACCGTCGGTGGTCACCTTCCTGGTCGAACCGCACCGCGACATCGTCCGGCTCACCGTGACCCACGAGAAGTTCCCGAACACCGATATGCGCGACGGTATCTCGCAGGGCTGGCCCGCGGTGCTCGCCAACCTCAAATCGCTGCTGGAGACCGGGCACGTCCTCCCGCAGGCGCCGTGGGAGATGACCGACTCGCACGCCTGACGATCACGGAAGGAAGCCGACATGTTCGACACCACAGCACTGCGCGCGGCCTACGACGCGCTGCTCGACGCCGCCGACACCGTCGCGGACACCGCCACCTCGCCGCCGCCCGGCGAATGGAACGCCGACCAGATCCTGGCGCACGTCACCCTCGTGGACGCCACGACCATCGGCGTGGTCGCCGCGGTCACCGCCGGATCCCACACCGTCTACGACACCCGCCTCACGCTCGACCACTGGACCATCGACCGCGCCATCACCCTCGCCGGTGGCTCCGCCGGGCTACGCGCCCGGATCAGCGGCCAAGCGGACGCCATGTGCGCACTGGTCGGCTCGTCGCTGAGCGAGACCGAACTCGACATCCCCGTATCGACCCGACTGCTGTCGGGCACCACGCTGCTGCTCGACCGTCCCGTTCCGCTGCGCGACATCATCACCGGTCTGACGGAAGTGGAACTACCCGGTCATACGAAACAGCTCATGGCCCTGCTCCCGGAACCGGCGGTGGTCACGGCCTGACGTTCGGCGCGGAGAGTCGAAGCGACCGACTTCCCTCCGGTGAGCGGCGCTATCGAAGCGGAACGGCCGGGGTGGATACGTGTGTACGTATCCACCCCGGCCGTTCTCGTGGCGGAGGATAGGGGATTTGAACCCCTGAGGGCGTTAACCCAACCCGCGTTCCAGGCGAGCGCCATAGGCCACTAGGCGAATCCTCCGTGGAGCAGCATAGCGGCTCCACCCCTCGACATGCCAAACCGGGGGTCGGGCGCATGATCGTCGGCGGTGGGATCGGTGGGCCCGCCGCCGTCGGTTCGTCCGGGAACCGACGTTTCGGAGCCGGTCGGTTCGCCCAGGTTTCGGAACCGCGTCGCTCTGACCAGTGCGGACAGATTCGGTATGCCCCGGATTCGTACGGGCGATCGACAACCGGCTACACTTGCCGACGGATCCCGCGCGGCGCGCATCCTGTGAACTCCCCCAGGGCCGGAAGGCAGCAAGGGTCAACGGGCTCTGCCGGGTGCGCGGGGTCCCCTTAATTTCCGGCACTCGGCCGATTCCCTCCCGTGAAGTTCGGGCCGGGGTGGATCGGATTCGGCCCGCATATGCCCCCCACTTCGGAGCGACGGCCGGGTAACGTGAACAGCGGTCCGCCGACGGTCGCCACAGGCTTCGGCCAGGACGTCGAAACACCCCCTTACGCTGCTTCGAAAGGCCTTTCAGGATGCCCCGGCAAACGCAAATCGGTGTGATGAGCCACGAGGAGCTCGTGTCCGAACACGAGACCCAGACCGCGAATTACGTGACGCTCCAGGCCGAAAAGCTCACGCTGGACCTGACGAGGGGTAAACCCTCGCCCGAACAACTGGATCTTTCGGCGGGGCTGTTATCGCTACCGGGTCCGGGCGACTACCGCGACGGCAGCGGGGTCGACTGCCGTAATTACGGTGGGCAGCACGGTCTCCCGGAGTTGCGCGCGATCTTCGGCGAACTGCTGAACATTCCGGTGGAGAACCTGATCGCGGGCAACAACGCGAGCCTGCAACTGATGCACGACGTGATCACCTACGCGATGCTGTACGGCACCAATGATTCCGAGCGGCGCTGGGTCGAGGAATCGACGATCAAATGGTTGTGCCCGAGCCCCGGATACGACCGGCATTTCGCCATCACCGAGGCGCTCGGTTTCGAGATGATCCCGATCCCGATGCGCAACGACGGGCCCGACACCCACGCCATCGCCGAGCTGGTCGCCGCCGACCCGCAGATCAAAGGCCTGTGGGCGGTGCCCAACTACGCCAATCCGACCGGCACGGTCTACTCCGAAGCCGTTGTCCGTGAACTCGTTTCGATGCGCGCCGCGGCGCCGGACTTCCGGTTGTTCTGGGACAACGCCTACGCGGTGCACCCACTGACCGATACCGCCGAGCCCGTCATCGACGTTCTCGGACACGCGGCGGCGGCCGGAAACCCGAACCGCCCCATCGTCTTCGCCTCCACCTCGAAGATCACCTTCGCCGGATCGGGTGTCAGCTTCCTCGGTGCGTCGACCGCGAATCTGGACTGGTACCTGGGGCACGCGGCCAAGAGCAGTATCGGTCCCGACAAGATCAATCAGCTGCGGCACCTGCGTTTCTTCGGTGACGCCGAGGGGGTGCGGGCGCATATGCAGAAGCATCGCGAGATCCTCGAACCCAAATTCGCGCTGGTGCGCAAGATCCTGGAGGACCGGCTCGGCGCGTCGAAGGTGGCGTCCTGGACGGAGCCGAAGGGTGGCTATTTCATCAGCCTCGACGTGCTGGAGGGCACCGCCGCTCGCGTGATCGCGCTGGCCAAGGACGCCGGAATCGCGCTCACCGCAGCCGGTTCGGCCTTCCCGTACCGGAACGACACCGAAGACAAGAATATCCGGATCGCGCCGAGCTTCCCGAAGCTGCCCGAACTGGAGAAGGCCATGGACGGCCTCGCGACCTGTGTGCTGCTCGCCGCGACCGAGAAAGCGCTGGCGGAATAACGGAGGAAACGGCGGGCCCCACCGGAATCCGGTGGGGCCCGCCGTTTTCGAACGGGATCAGCGCGGCTTGTGGGCCAGTACCGCGAACATGGTGACCGAGAGGTGGATATCGCCGTTCTCGGCGCCGCGGCGCAGGTCGGCGAGCAATTGATCGCGCTGGGTCTCGGTGATCGCACCGCGCGCCACCGCCATGGCGGAAATCCTGGTGACCAGCGAGCCCGCGCCGACGGTGCGCTCCTGGACCAGTGCGTGTGAGCCGATGTCATCGATGACAAGGCCCGCCCTGGTGAGCAGTCCCGGGAGCCTGCGGCCCGAGCGCGGATTGGTGGTCGCGGCGGCCAGGGTATCGACGACCTGGCGTACTACGGACAGTTCGCCCGGGTGCACGATCGCGGTGCCCCAGTCGACATCGACCACGACGGTACGGCCGCCCGGCCGCAGCACGCGGGCGATCTCGTTCGCCGCGCGTCCCGGCGCGGTCAGATGCTGGAACACCCGCTCGCACAGCGCGGCGTCGAATGTCTCGGCGCCGAACGGTATGCCGTAGGCGTCGCCGGAATGGAATTTCGCCGACGAGCCCGCCTGTTCGGCCCGCCGCTCGGCGGAGGCGAGCAGATTGGGATCGGGTTCGACGCCGATGGCGGTGCCGCTCGGTCCGACGGCTTCGGCGAACGCGAGAACTTCGGAGCCGGTGCCGGAGCCGATGTCGACGGCGGCTTCACCGAGTCGCAGGGCGAGCGCCTCGTGGGCCCAGGTGCGCAAGCGCCGGATGGCGGGCAGGGCGGCCTGTAGGTCGCGGACGTCGACGAATTGGTCCTGGCCCGCGCTGTCGAAGCGATCCGGTCGGGGGGAGTAAGTATCCATGGGCCCGCGTCCGTCCCTGGTTATCGCCGTCGTCTGGGGCATGGCCGGTAGCCTACCGGGGGGCGCATCGCCCCGCACGGCAGGGGTGTGAGCTGTGTCACGTTCCGGAAGTGGGCGGTGCGAGGTGGATGATCCGCTCGCGCGGCCGCGGTGCGATGATCGGATGTAGTCCGAGTGGCAAACGGCGAAAGGATCCACGGTGACCGTCGAACTGTGTCTCGCGCAGGAACCGGAAGCGGACGAACTGCTCTCCACGGATCCCTTCGCGCTGCTGACCGGAATGCTGCTGGATCAGCAATTCCCGCTCGAACACGCATTCCGCGGCCCCAAGAAAATCGCCGACCGGATGGACGGTTTCGCGATCGATAAGATCGCCGACGCCGACCCCGAGGTTTTCGAAGAGTTGTGTGCGACACCGCCCGCCATCCATCGTTACGGTCGTTCCATGGCGCGCCGGACTCAGGAACTTGCCCGGTATGTCGTCGAGAATTACGGCGGCAGGACCGAGGCGATCTGGACCGAGGGCGATCCGGACGGCAAAGAGGTGCTGCGCCGACTCAAGGCGCTGCCGGGCTACGGCGATCAGAAGGCGCGAATCTTCTTGGCCCTGTTGGGGAAACAGCTCGGGGTGCGGCCCGCGGGGTGGGAGAAGGCCGCGGGCGCGTATTCGGAGGAGGGATCACGTCGTTCGGCGGCCGACATCGTCGACGGTGAGTCGTTGCTCGAGGTTCGCGCTTTCAAAAAGCAGATGAAGGCGGCCGCGAAGGAAACGGCAGGAAAATAGGGTTTCCCGCACGTTTGCGGGTTCGAATCGTGCTGCGTTTTTTCCTCGTCTACTCGGGAATTCTCGGTGATGCTTTCCCTCGAAAGCTGGACCGAGATGAGGGATTGCACGATCATGCGGATGAGGAAACTGGCCGTTGTGGCCGCATTGCTTACGGTGGCGACCGGTGTCGCCGCGGGGACCGCGGGCGCGGCACCCGAGGCGGCCGAACCCGCCTCCATCAATTTCACGGCGCGAGCCACCGACACCCAGTCGATCGTCACCACCGACGCGGGCTCCATCGTCGTGGAAAACGACACCCTGAAGATCAAGGCCGCCGACGGCACCGTCGTCGCGGGCACCGAACTGAAGTTCCGGGTCGACGAGTTCGAATTCCCGATCGCCGCCCAGATCGCGGGAAATACCGCGACCCTGACCCCGCAGCTCGACGCGGCCCAGGCCGTGTACAAGCCGGTCGCGCTGCCCTACGAGGACAAGGCGCCCTGGAAGAACGAGTACGACCGTGAGGTCGCGGCCTGGACCCGTCTGACCAGCAGCATCGCGGCGGGCGCGACCATCGGCACCCTCGTCGGCGGCATCGCGGGCGGCGGCATCGGCTGCGTGGTCGGCGCACTCACGGCGGGGACCTTCGCCGCGGCGACCATCGTCGGGCTGTTCGGTCCGTTCATCCCCGCCGCCGCGGTCGGCTGCCTCGTCGGCGCCAGCACGGTCGGCTTCCTCGGCACCCTGATCGGCCAGATCCTCATCACCGCGCCGGTCGCGATCGCCGCGGCGGTCCAGTACTTCACCACGATCAACGCTCCGGCCCCGGCGCCGGCGAAGTGATCTGACCGGGGAGACTCTTCCCGGTTCGGAACACACGGACGTCACCCGCTGTCGAAAGGCGGCGGGTGACGTCCGTTTCGTTTGTGCTTCGTACCGGCCTACCCGGTCGCTAACCGGCGGACGCCCGCCGTGTCGCTTCCGTGACACGCCGTGGGATATCGCCGTGACCTGCGGAGATCATGTGGGCTTCCACACTGAAATCTGCCATTGTGTTGGTATACCGACCAACCGGGTGTTACCGTTTTTTTATGTCCAGCAACCGCCCCACCGCCCCGCGGGTCACCTACGTGACCGCCGCGCTGGGCCTGCGGTTGCCGTTGACTCGCGAACTGTGTTGTTCCTTCCGCTGCAGCTGAGCTGAGCACCCTCTTTCAGCTCCCGGCTGCCTCGTCGCCGTAGGTGTAGGCACGTCCCGTTTCGATTTCGGGACTTCAGCAAGGAATCTTCATATGGCCCTCCCCATCCTGGAGCGTCCCGCCTCGCGGGCCGCCACCGGTCGTGTCCGTGTCCAGCGTCCAGTCATCGCCCCCGAACTCCGTATCGCCGACAACCCCGCCGCGGCCGTGCTGCGGGCCGCGACCGGTGGCCCGGTCTCCCGCGACAATGCCGCGCGCACAACGGGTCTGAGTATCGCCACCGTCAATCGTCAAGTTTCCGCGCTGCTGGCCGCCGGACTGCTGCGCGAGCGACCTGACCTGACCGCTTCCGGAGCGGTGGGGCGTCCCCGGGTGCCCTTCGAGATCGATCACGAGGCGTACCTGACCCTCGGAATCCACATCGGCGCCGCCGTCACCAAGATCGTCGCGGCCGATCTGCGCGGCCGGATCCTCGGCGGCCTCGCCATCGCCACCCCGCAGACCGGCCAGGAGTTCGCGACCACCACCGTCGCCCGCAGCGCCAAGGCCTTCCTGCAACGCTGGCACCGGCGTAAACCACTGTGGGCCGGTGTCGCCATCGGCGGCCGGGTCGATCCGCTGACCGGTGTGGTCGATCACCCCAAACTGGAATGGCACGGCGCGCCCGTCGGCGCCGTCCTCGGCGAGGTGCTGGAACTGCCGGTTTCGGTGGCCCCGCACGTCGAGGCGATGGCCGCGTCCGAACTGCTGCTGCCGACGCCGGAACCGCGCGAAGGTCAGGAACGCGGTAGCAGCCTGTATTTCTACGTGCGTGAAACCGCCGGAATCGCGGTGACTCTGGACGGCCGGGTGCATACGCCGAGTAACGGCCCCGGTTCCATCGCGCATCTGCCCACCGGCTCGAATGTCGATTGCACCTGCGGCCGTCGCGGCTGCTTGGAGGTCACCGTCGGTGACCGGGCGCTGCACGCACGGGCCGTCGGCCGCGGAATCATCCCCGCGTACAACGGAACCGCCGGATCGACCATCTCCGATCTGTACCGGGCGGCCGAGGCCGGTTCGGAATCCGCGCGTGAGTTGCTCGCCGAGCGGGCGACGATGCTCGGGCACACGGTCGCGATGGTCAGGGACATGCTCAATCCGGATCGGGTCATCCTCGGTGGACAGGCGTTCACTGGTTACCGACCCGCCGTCGCCCACGTGGCGAGTGCGTTCCGGCAGGGTTCGACCCTGCCGCCGACCGATATCCGGATCAGCGGATTCGGCGGCAAGGTGCAGGAATTCGCCGCGGTCGTCACGTCGGTGAGCGCCATCTACGCCGATCCGCTCGCCGCGATGCGCCGACTGTCGCTCAACGACTGATACCGCCTACAGCAACGGCCGGGTCCGATCGGACCCGGCCGTTGTCGTTTCGGGTCAGCCGCGGCCGAAGAGACCTTCCATCGCGGTGATGAAGTACGGGAAATGTCCGGCGAAACGTTGCAGATTCGCGTCGCGCTCGAAACCACCGAACCAGTACAGGCCGGGCTGGGAGTCGGCCGCCGGATTGAGGTCGCGGAAGACGCGGATCCAATTGTCGGCGCGCCCGTTGACGACCGTGAACGGCAGCGCGCGGGAGAACACGGTCTCCTGGTCGCTGTCCGGAATCTGTTCGCGCCGAGTCGCCTCGAGTCCGCGCTGCAAGGCCCGCACCCGGCCGGTGAGTTCGCGGCCGTAGCCGGTGCGCACGGGCAGATAGGCGGGCAGCAGGAAGACCGCGGCACCGCCGATGGCGATGGCGACGCCGACCAGGGCGTGCCCGGCGGAGAAGGCGAGGCCGAGCGTCGCGGCGATACCGGCCACGATCAGCCCGCCGCCGATCAGGCGCGCCAGGCCGGGACCGGAGCGATCGGCGAAGGCCCCGCGCTCGACGGCGTCGGCGATCATCGCCGCGCGGATGGCGTCCACCGAAACCCGGTCCGGCGCACGCAGTTCACTGACGGTGACCGCGTCGACGCCGTCGGGCAGCAGCGCGCCGTAGACGGCCTTCTCGTAGTCGCGCAGTTGGTCGTCGGTGGCGTTCACCCTGGTGATCCGCCAGTCGTTACCTCCCGGGGTGCCGGTGGCCGCGCTGATCGGGGTGACCCAGATATAGCGGCGTACCGCGAGATCCACCACGGTGGCGGCGATATCGATCGGATCGGCGTGCTCGTCGAGCAGTAGACCGGCCTCGCCGGGCAGGATGGCGTCGGGCGAGATGAATCGCACCTGGTCGCCGTCGCGTTCCAGCGGGTCGGCGACATCGGATCCGGATCCGGCCGAGGCGTTCTCGCGCCGGGCGCGCAGCACCACCGCGGCCAATCCGGCGAGGACGGCAAGCAGGACGCCGAACGCGAGCCACACCGGACCGGTCAGGGCGAAGGGGCCGGGTTCGTCCACGCGGATATCGGCGTTGGCCGGTACGGTCCCCGGCGGAAGTTGCAGCGTGAGGTCGATGGTGTCGCCCTTGCGCAGGTCCGTCTGTTCGAGATACAGCGCCCCGGTCGCCTCGACGCGGACGTCGGCGCACGGCCGGATATTGCCCGGCGGGCCGAGTTTGCAGTCGACGATGCCCATCTCGAAACTCGGGGCGATCACCGAGGCGCTGATCGAGGCGATATCGGTGCTCATCACCCCGATCCAGCGGAAGACCTGGGTGCCGGGCGCGTCCCTGACGGTGTTGTGCAGGGAGTAGGTGAAGGTCGATTCGCCGGGGTCGGCGTCGATGGTGAACCGGTCACCGGCGACGGTCGCGGTGCCCGCGCCGGTGGTATCGACATCGGTGACCTGGAAGACCCGCTCGACATCGTCGCTCACCTGGAGGCGCAGCGGCAGCGCCATCGTGAAGTGGCCGCCCTCGGGCACATTCACGGTCTCCACCACATCGAGGACACCCTCGCGGTTCAGGGTCAGATCCGCGGTGATCGTGACACCCGAAGCGGCGGGCTGGGCGGATGCGGGTACGGCCGCCGCCATTCCAAGGCCTGCGAGAACAAGCGCGCTCGCGGCGGCCCCCCGAAATGTCAGCATGGCTGCCTACTCTAGACAAGTTGCTATCCTTCGTCAGCGGCACGGCGCGAGCGACGGGCCCGGCGGCAGCAGCGCAGCGTCACCACACGGGGGCCTGACGCGCGCTGCTGATACCAACACTGTCGGTGACCAATCGAGACGAGGGGGTACGGGGGAGTGACGCAACCACCGTACGGATCCGGACCGGTTCCACCCGGCGGGCGGCCGGGGCCGCCACCGGGATACGGCACACCGCCCGGATACGGTCAGCAGCCCGGTTACCGACCGCAGCCGGGATACGGCCAGCAGCCCGGATACGGGCAGCCCGCCAACCGGCCCGGATACGGTCCGCAGCCGGGTTACGGTTCGCCGCAGGGGTATCCGCCGTCCGGATATCGCCAGGGAATGCCTGCGCCCATGCCCTACGGACCGCCGGGCCGTGCGCCGCAGCGTCCGCGTAAACGTGGTGGCGGCGGCCTGTTGGCACTGCTGGTGGTGGTGATCGTGCTGGTGGCGGGCGGTTTGGTGCTCAACGCCGCGCGCAGCGTCGTCGACGATCCGTCCGCCGGTCCCGACCCGAGTCTGACCTTTCCGTCCGACGGCACCTCGGCGTCGGCGGAGACCGCGAACAATCCGCTGCTCACCGATACCGACGCGACCCTGGTTCCGGCCCGTTGCAGCTATTCGGCGTGGGGCACCCAGGTCGAGACGGCACGCAAATTCTTCGACAGCGCCGCCGACTGCCTGGAGTCCGCGTGGAAACCGGTACTCGCCGAGGCGGATCTGCCGTTCGAGCCGCCGACGGTGAACGTCAGTGCGAACACCACCGGCATCACCACCCCCTGCACCGGTTCCACCACGAATTTCGCCGCGTTCTACTGCCCGGCGAACAAGACCATCTACATGCCGATCAGTCAGTTGCAGACGGATCTGTTCAAGGACAACTGGGTCGTATACCTGTCGGTGTTCGCGCACGAGTACGGACATCACGTGCAGGCCATGTCGGGAATCCTGCGCAAGGCCAATGCCGAACGGGTCGACGCCGGTACCCGAAGCGACCGTGGTCTCGAACTCTCGCGCCGCGTCGAATTGCAGGCCCAGTGCTTCAACGGCATGTACGTCGGCTCGTCGGCCGATGCGGGCTCGCTGACCAACTCGCAGATCACCATCGCCAAACGCGATGCCAACGGCCGCGGTGACGCGCCCTCCGATTCCCGCGATCACGGCACCCCCGAGAACAGCGGCGACTGGTTCGAACTCGGATTGGAGAGGAATCTGACCTCGCGGTGCAATACGTTCACCGCGTCGGCGGATTCGGTCGAATGAGCCCGGCCCGCCGCTGACCTGTAACGTGTTGCACTTCGGTCGATTCGAGTGTGAGGCGTTGGCGATGGTCTGTTTCTTCGCGCGGGACGGGCACCGACTGGTCGCGCGGGAGCTCGCGATCAGCCACTGGTCCGCTGATCAGCTGAGCGGTCCCGGCGTGTGCGGTGTGCTGGCACGGCGACTGGAGACGCACTGTCCGGCCGGATTCGTTCCGGCCCGGTTGACCGTCGACCTGTTCAGTCCGGTGAGCAATGTGCCGCTCGAGGTCGACAGCGACATCGTGCGCAGGGGTACAAGGATCGCCGTCGCGGACGCGTCCATCGCCCAGGGCGGCAAGACGAGGGTCCGCGCGACGGCGGTATTCCTCGCCACCGGGACCGAGCCACCGGGCCGGGTGTGGAGTCCGACGCCGGATCTGCCCATGCCGCCGCCCGGATGCGTATCCCCGAACGGGGCGCCACCGCTGTTCAAGAGCGGCGATCGGGACTGGAGCGGCGATTTCACCGTGAACCAGAACGCCGACCGCAAGATCTCCTGGCACGCCATGCCCGCACTCGTCGAGGACGAGCCGCTGACACCGTTCCAGCACGCGGCGATGGTGGGCGACACCACCAATCACATCTGTCACTGGGGTTCGGAGGGCGCGGGTTATATCAACGCCGATATGACCCTGACCCTCTCGCGGCTGCCCACCGGCTTCGAACTCGGGCTGCGCGCCGACAACACCATTGCCGCCGACGGGATCTCGATCGGCACCGCGACCCTCTACGATCGCGCGGGCCAACTCGGAACCTGCGTGGTGAGCACGTTGTCGAACGCCCGACGTCAGATCGACTACTCGCAGTTCCGGGTGTCCGAGCGCGCGGGCTGATCCACGTCGACGCTCCGGGCCTCCCGTGGTGATCCCGTGGCGGTGACCGGAGGTACGGCCCCGGTGCCGAGGTAGCGGTGGGTCGCGTCGTACACATCGCGCTGATAGGCGCGATCGCGGGAACGGGCCGATGACAACGTCACCCGTCCGGTATCCACGGCGCGGACCGCGCGGATATAGCTGCCGCCGGGGTACGCGACCGGTCGCGTGGCGACCGCGACCACCGTGCGCGCGCACCGCCGCGGGGATGTCATCACCGGCGCGCCGACGAGGCCGATCACCCGCAGCGCACCGCCCGCGCTGCGCTGGAATCCGGTACGCACGGCACCGGGATCCACCGCGTACACCCGTGCGCGCTCGCCCCACCGCTCGGCCAGCGCGTAGGTGTAGGCGAGGTTGAGGAGTTTGCTCGCCGAGTACGCGCGCAGCTGCGTCCATTCGCTCGGATACGACCAGTCCTCCGGTGGGCGGGCCCGAGCTTCCAGGTACGAGGTCATCATGATCACGCGTGCGGGGGAATCCGACCGTCCGCGAGCCGATTCCAACAGTGGTCCGAGATCCCGGGTGAGTTCGGCGACCGCCAGATGGTTGACCGCTACCGTCCGTTCGACACCGTCCGGGGTGAGCCGGTGCCGATCGAAGGCGGCACCGGCGTTGTTCACGAGGACATCGAGACCGGCCGGGGCGGCACCGTGCACCTGTTCGACCAGGCGAGCGACCCCCGCCCGCGTTTCTAGGTCGGCGTCGAGTGGAACGAGACGACCCGGCACGTCGCCCATCCGCGTGGTGGCCTCCCGCGCACGCTCCGCGCTACGCCCGTGCACCAGGACGGTCCAGCCGAGGCGTGCCAGGGAGTGGGCGACCGAGAATCCGATACCGCCGGTCGCGCCGGTCACCAAGGCGGTCGAGGCCGGTGGGACCGCCGATCGGTTCGTTGTGTCCATTGCTCTCATTGTGGGAGTCCAGAATGGAATGCCAATACCAAAAAATCGAGTCCGGAGAAGCCGATGCCAGCATCCGTCGACACACTGACCGCCAAAGGACTGCGTACCCGCACCAGAATCGTCGATACCGCCACCCGCCTGATCCTCGCGAACGGTGCGCACGGCACGACGATGGAGGCGATCCAGCACGAGTCCGAAGTCAGTGCCTCCCAGCTCTACCACTACTTCGACAACAAACGGGATCTGCTGGCGGCCGTCATCCAGGCCAGTACCGAGATCGTGCTCGCCAACACCCGGCTGCTCGAGATGCGTTCGCTGCGGGATCTGCGCGCCTGGCGGGACGCGGTGGTCGACGCGGCGCGCGCGACCGGGTGCCGCGTCGGTTGCCCGTTGGCGTCGTTCGCCGAGGACATCCCGGATTCCGATCCGGAACTCCTCGAACTGGTGGCCGCCGGATTGCGCCGTCTGACCGCCGCCGTCGCCACGGGCCTGACCGCCATGCGCGATGCGGGAGAACTGCTGTCCGACACCGACATCGACCGCTTGGCCCTGGTCGTGGTCACCGCGTACGAGGGCGGCATGCTCGTCTCGAGGGCGCAGCGCGCACCCGAGCCCCTGGAAGCGGCGCTCGACGCCGCCGTCGCCTGCGTCGAGGCGCGGGCGACGGGCTAGCTCTCGTCCAAGCGCCGGGGCGAGTGTCCGTGCACGCCTTCGGCGTACGCGGTTTCGGCGTGCAGCGCGAAATCGATGCCGGAGGTCTCGTCCTCCCTGCTGACGCGGAAGCCGACGACCTTGGCGACGCCGGAGCCGAGCGCGTAGGTGACCCCGAAGGCGTAGGCCGCGACCGCGAGTACGGCGACAACCTGTTTGCCCAGCTGAGCGGGGCCGCCGCCGAAGAAGAGTCCTTCGACGCCGCCGGTCATCACCTCGGCGGCCAACAGGCCGATCAGCACGGTGCCGACCACGCCGCCCATGAAGTGCACACCGACCACGTCGAGCGAATCGTCGTAGCCCGCCTTGTGTTTCCAGCCGACCGCGAACGAGCACACCACACCCGCCGCGGTGCCGACGACGACGGCGCCGAGGGTGTTGACCGAACCGCAGGACGGCGTGATCGCGACCAGACCCGCCACCACGCCCGAGGCCGCGCCGAAGGTGGTCGGACGTCCGTCGCGGACCTGTTCCACCGCGAGCCAGCCGAGCATGCCGAGACAGCCCGCGACGAGGGTGTTCAGGAAGACGGCCGCGGCGATGCCGTCGGCGGCCAGTGCCGATCCGGCGTTGAATCCGAACCAGCCGAACCACAGCAGGCCCGCGCCGAGCAGGACGAAGGGCAGATTGTGCGGACGCATCGCGTCGATCTTGAAGCCGACGCGCGGGCCGAGCACCAGGGCCAGCGCGAGCGCGGAGGAGCCCGACGCGACCTCGACGACCAGACCGCCCGCGTAATCGAGTGCGCCGAACGACATCAGCCAGCCGTCGGGACCCCACACCCAGTGCGCGATCGGCACGTAGACCACCAGCGTCCAGAGCGGGACGAACACCATCCACCCGGCGAATTTCGCCCGGTCCGCGATGGCGCCGCTGACCAGCGCGACGGTCAGCACGGCGAAGGTCAGTTGGAAGGTCGCGAACAGCAGTTCCGGCACCCCGCCGTGCGCGGTCTCGTGCACGGTGTTCGGGTCGATGCCCACCATGCCCGCGTGCGAGAGATCGCCGATCAGGCCGCCGCCCGCGTCGTCGCCGAAGGCGAGGCTGTAGCCGAGCAGCAGCCAGACGACGGTGACCAGCGGTATCGAGATGAAACTCATCATCAGCATGTTCAGCACACCGGTGGAGCGCACCATGCCGCCGTAGAAGATGGCCAGCGCGGGAGTCATCAGCAGCACCAGCGCCGTGCTCACGAGCAACCAGGCGGTGGCCGCGGGATCGATGGTCGGTGGCATGGAGACTCCTTCTGACACCTCGGGGCGTTGCAAGGAAGTTACCGAATCCGCACGGCCACCGAGCCGGACAGGTCCGCCGCGAGCGGGACTCAGGGCGGATCACGCCTGAGCCGGTCCAGCCAGTCGGTGATCTCGTCCGGCCCCGGTGCGTCCCCGATCATGTCGAGCACCGCGTGTCCGACACAGGCCGCCGACAGCACCCGGTCCGCGCTCGCCTCCACCTCACCCCACGGCAGGAACGGTTTGGCGATCAACAGGGAGGCGATACCGTGCGCGGCGGCCCAGAGTTCGAGGACGATGGGCGTCGGGTCGCCCGGGGTCATGACGCCTTCGTCCATGCATTCGCGCACCGTCGTCGCGAACAGTCGGAACGCGCCGCTGCTCAGTACCCGGTCCACCGCGCCGCTCTCGGTCGTGGGCGCGGTGGCGACCCGGTACTGCGCCGGATGTTCCAGCGCGTAGCGGACATAGGCCATGCCCTGGGCTCGTAACCTGCTCATGGCGGACAGCGCGGGATCGCTCGCCGCGTGCATCGCGCCGGACAGATCTTCGAAGGCGCGGGCGACCACCGCTTCGATCAATTCGTCCTTGTCGGCGAAATGCCGGTAGATCGACGGCGCGCTGATGCCGACCATCCTGCCGACATCCCGGATCGACACCGCCTCGGAATGCCCGGCGTTGGCGAGCAATTCGGCTGTGGCGTCGAGGATTTCGGCACGGAGTCGAGCTCCGGAACCGCGAGGTGAACGTGGACGAGGTGATGCGGTCATAGGCGTGCGGCGGCGACCGGTTCGCGGTCGGGCTCTACCTCCTCCGACAGGCCGATGCGAGTGTGCAGACGCACCAGCGGTTTCGGGGCCCACCAGTTGAGCGGGCCGAGCAGTCGCATCAGGGCGGGGGCGAGCAGACCTCGGATGATGGTCGCGTCGGCCAGGATGGTCAGGGTCAGACCCAGCCCCATCAGCTGCATGAACGCCACTTTGGAAGTAATCATCGCGCCCATGACGATAGCCATCAGCACGGCCGCGGCGGTGAAAATGCGTCCGGTCCTGGCGACGCCGATGGCGACCGCGCGGGTGTTGTCGTGGGTGAGCAGCCATTCCTCACGGATGCGCGACAACAGGAAGACCTCGTAGTCCATCGACAGGCCGAACGCGAGACAGAACATCAGGATCGGCATGGTCGGCACCATGTGCCCGACCGGTGTGAAGCCGAGCAGACCCGACAGATGTCCGTCCTGGAAGATCCACACCATCGCGCCGAAGGCCGCGGCCAGCGACAGGGTGTTGAGCAGCAGCGCCTTGATCGGCAGCACCACGCTGCCGGTGAACAGGAACAGCACCACGAATGTCGTCAACGCGATCAGCGCCAGCGCCAACGGCATTCGCGCGCCGAGCGCGGCGAGCGAGTCGGCGTTGACCGCGGCCGCGCCGCCGTAGAGGGCGGGCGCGGGCGCGTCGACGGCGCGGATCTCGTTCAGTTGGTCCTGTCCGCCGGGGGAGTAGGGATCGAGGCGAGTGGAGACGCTGAGGTAGGTGCCGGTGTCGTTGGACATGCCGGGCGGGGCCGGGGCGACGCGCTGACCGTTGACGTACACACCGGCCGCGGAGAGCACCGCGGGCACGTCGTCGATGGCGGACAGCCGGGCGGCGTAGGCGCCGATCGCGGCGGTGTCACCCCGGTAGTCGTCGAGTACGACGGTGGTGACGGCTCCCGGATCGGCCTGCGGGAATTCCTCGCGCAGGGTGTCACCGACTTGGTGGGCGGGCGCGCTGGTCGGCAGCACCCGGTCGTCGGGGTAGCCGAATTTCACCGAGAGGAACGGTGATCCGAGGGCGAGCAGGATCGCGATGATGACGACCGACACCGGCACCGCGTGGCGCATGACCCAATGGACCAGGCGGTACCAGCCGCTCTGCTCGGGGGTGATCGGGCCGGGGTGCGGATCGCGGCCGAACAGGCGCCGCAGCGGTACGCGCAGGTCGACGGCGTTGACCCGGTGCCCGAGCAGCACGAGCGCGGCGGGCAGCACCAGGATCGACGCGGCGGCGGCCGCGGCGACGACCGCGACGCCGGTATAGGCGAAGGATTTGAGGAAGTAGAGGTTGAACACGCTCAGCACCGCCATCGACAGCGCGACGGTCAGCGCCGAGAACAGCACCGTGCGACCGGCGGTCTGCACGGCCCGGATGGTGGCGGCGACGGGTTCGAGGCCGTTGCCGAGTTCCTCGCGATATCTGCTGACGATGAACAGGGCGTAGTCGATGGCCAGTGCCAGGCCCATCGCGGTGGTCAGGTTCAGCGCGTAGATCGAGACATCGGTGAAGACGGTGAACAGGCGCAGGATCGCCAGCGTGACCGCGATGGCGAACAGGCCGATGATCAGCGGCAGGGAGGCCGCGACGAGACTGCCGAAGACCAGGACGAGCACGATCATCGACAGCGGTATCGCCACGGATTCGGCGACCGCGAGATCGCGGGTGGTCTGGGTGTTGACGTCGTGGTAGATCGCGGCGATTCCGCCCTGTCTGACCGTGACGCCGTCCGTGGTTCCGGTGAGCTCGTCGGCGAGGTCGCCCGCGACCCGCTGGATTTCGGTTTCGTCGCCGACCAGATAGGCCACGATCAGCGCGCTCTTGCCGTCGGTGCCGCGCAGCGCCGAGGCGAGCGTCGGCGGTGCGGTCCAGTAGGACCGGGTGCCACGCACGTCCGATCGCGACTGCAAGGTGTCGACCAGGGACAGCCCCGCCGCGCGGGTGACGGGGTCGTCGGCGCCCGCGTCGGATTCGACCAACAGGACGAAATTGGGGGCGGCGCCGTCGAAATCGTCGGCGAGCAACCGGGTGACCCGGGACGATTCGGCGTCGTCGGAGGTGAATCCGCCGGATTTGAGATGGCCCGCCGCGGTGGCGCCGAAGATGCCGCAGAACAGCGCGAAGGCCAGGGCCGCGGCGAGTACGGTGCGCGGTCTTCCGGTGGCGAGATGGGCGATTCTGGTCAGCATCCGAGATCCCCTCCGTAGGTTAACGACGTTAGAGTAACGCTGTTAACCTACGAAAGTCGAGAGCTCGATCGGGTCAGCGGCGCGCCTGTTTGGCCAGTGCGCGCTGACCGCGTCGGCCCGGAACGGGCATTCCGTCGACGATGTCGACCCATTCGGCCGTACAGAGCCACAACTGCTGGGTCGTCGCGTCGGCGGTGTCGAAGAACACGCGGCGGGCCCGGTCGTCGCGCAGTTCGTGAGCGACCGCCGACCAGCGCGGCGAACGTCCGTGGCCCTCGCGGTATTCGGCGAGGAAACCCGCGACCAGCGTGCCGATGGAGTTCACCGGTCGCAGTGAGACCCGATTGCCGTACTTCGCGGCATGGAATCGCCGCCCCGCGCACAGCGACTGCGGATTGGCATTCGAGGCGATCCATCCCGCGCGCTGGGCGCGTTCGATCAACCACAGGTGTTTGACCGCGCTCGGCGGAACTTCGCCGATTCGCTCCTGGATCAGCGCCATGACCGGTTCGGAATTGAGGATGTCGCGCCGGATCGGGCCGGTGCCGTGTTCGGTCCAGTGCTCGTGCGCCAGGCGGGCGAGGGTGCGACCGAATTCATCGATGCTGCGCTGGGCGCGGCGGCCGAGGCGTTCGATCCGTTCGGCCTCGTGGCGCATCTCGTTCTGTGCGGTCAGGGTGCGGATGGCGGCCATCGTCGGTACCTGGCCGCGTTCGAGTAGTTCCAGAATCGCCGAGGCGGTCGCCGGGTCGGCGGTCGCGGCCACCGGCAGTGAATCGCGTTTCAGCGCGAAATCCCGCGGACTGATGGCCCGGCTCAGCAGGTCGACCGCGATCGGGTCGCCCGCGAAGTCGGTGCTGGAGAGCAGTGCGGTGGCGATGTCGTCACAAGACGGCACGTGGAACATTCCTCCGGGGAAGTCGGTGGGAGTTCGGCGATGACGCCCGAGGATCATGGGATTCCAGGTTGTGCCCCGGTCGGGATGAGGGACCGACCGGGGCCACCAACCTGATGAAGGTTTGGCTACCGAAGTTGCCGATAACCACGGTAGCCAGCAGCTTGCATGGATGTCACTGATGGTGATGGATTCGTTACATCCATTTCGACGCCCGAAAACGGGGCGTGAGTATGTCTAGCTCTGTTTATCCGCCGACGAGAGTGCTTGTGCGGGAATCTGGTCGCCTCTTCTTTTGTGATTGCCCTTGGGTAGCCATCGCGAATGTGGTTCGAGCGGCGCGAAGAAGGCGACGTGAATTATGTGATCTATATCACTCATTGGGTCCGGCTCGGCCGTGTCGCACCGTGGCCGTCGGCGGAATGTTCTTTGTCGGCCCACGCCGGTAACCTCTGGCCGTGGCTCTGTACCGGAAGTACCGACCGGCAACGTTCGCTGAGGTAGTGGGTCAGGAGCACGTCACCGACCCTTTGAGTACCGCGCTCGACACCGGGCGGATCAGTCATGCCTACCTCTTCTCCGGCCCGCGCGGCTGCGGTAAGACCTCCTCCGCGCGCATCCTCGCGCGTTCCCTCAACTGCGTGGAGGGCCCGACGTCGACACCGTGCGGCGTCTGCTCGTCCTGCGTCGCGCTCGGTCCCGGCGGTCCGGGCAATCTCGATGTGATCGAACTCGACGCCGCCAGCCACGGTGGTGTCGACGACACCCGCGAACTGCGTGATCGCGCGTTCTACGCGCCGGCGGAATCCCGATACCGGGTATTCATCGTCGACGAGGCGCACATGGTCAGCACCGCGGGGTTCAACGCGCTGCTCAAGATCGTCGAGGAGCCGCCCGCGCATCTGATCTTCATCTTCGCCACCACCGAACCGGACAAGGTGCTGCCGACGATTCGTTCGCGCACCCACCACTATCCGTTCCGGCTGTTGCCGCCGACGACGATGCACGGACTGCTCGCGCGCATCTGCGAACAGGAGAACGTACCGGTCGAAGACGCGGTGTACCCGTTGGTGATTCGCGCGGGCGGCGGATCGCCGCGTGACAGTCTCAGCGTGCTCGACCAACTGCTGGCAGGAGCGGGTCCGGAGGGCGTCACCTATACGCGCGCGGTATCGCTGCTCGGCGTCACCGATGTCGCGCTGATCGACGACGCGGTGCACGCGCTGGCCTCGGAGGACGGCGCCGCCCTGTTCGGCACCGTGGACCGGGTGATGGAGGCCGGGCACGACCCGCGTCGATTCGCGGTCGATCTGCTGGAACGCTTCCGGGATCTGATCCTGATGCGCGCGGTCCCCGACGCCACCGACCGCGGTCTGGTCTCCGGCCCCGGCGACGTACTCGCGCGGATGAACGAACAGGCCGAACGCATCGGCCCCGCCACCCTGACCCGCTACGCCGAACTGCTGCACGAGGGGCTCGGCGAGATGCGCGGCGCCACCGCCCCGCGACTGCTCCTCGAGATCGTGTGCGCACGCATGCTGCTGCCCTCGGTCGCCGACACCGAATCCGCCACCCTCCAACGCCTCGAGCGCCTCGAGCGTGGTGTCGCCACCGGTGCGATCGCTCCCGCCGCCATCTCTGCCCCCGCCGCCTCTGCCCC
>NZ_JAFMPL010000249.1:0-974 GCF_019038455.1 Nocardia noduli | reverse complement strand
GGGACCTTGAAGCCTGCCATGCGGTCGCGGCTCCATTCGATGAGTTCGTCCTCGGTGATCGGCTGCTCGGCGACGATGTAGGCGCGTCCGACCTGGCCCATCCGTTCGTCGGGCACGCCGATGACGGCGGCTTGGGCGACTGCGGGGTGTTGGATGAGGAAGCCTTCGATCTCGGCGGGGTAGACGTTGAAGCCGCCGACGATGTACATGTCCTTCTTGCGCCCGTCGATGCGTAGACGGCCTTGGGCGTCGAGGCTGCCGAGGTCGCCGGTGTGTAGCCAGCCTTCGGCGTCGATGGCTTCGGCGGTGGCTTTCGGGTCGTCGAGGTAGCCCTGCATGACGCTGTAGCCGCGTACGAGGATCTCTCCGTCGGTGGCGATGGCGAGTTCGACTCCGTCGCAGGCCTGTCCGGCGGTGGTGGCGATCTGTTCGAAGGTGTCGCCGGGGCGTGAGGCGGTCGCGGTGCCCGCTTCGGTGAGTCCGTAGCCGGTCATGATCGACCGGAACGGCAGTTCCTGGCTGATCCGGCGGATCAGGTCGACCGGGATGTCGGCCGCGCCGGTGACCGCCGAACGCAGCGACGAGAGATCATGGGTGTTACCGGCTTGCAGCAGGGAGTGGTAGAGCGTCGGCGGGCCGGGCAGCATCGTGACCCGTTCACGCGCGACCAGCTCGAGTACCCGATCCACGTCGAAGATCGGTACCGGCAGGATCGTGGCGCCGCGGATGAGCGAGGCGACCAGGCCGGCCTTGTATCCGAAGGTGTGGAAGAACGGGTTGACGATCAGGTACCGGTCACCCTCGCGCAGATCGGCCAGATCACACCATTCCGTGTAGAGCCGCAGGGTCTGTAAATGGTTCATCATGACGCCCTTGGGGCGACCGGTCGTGCCCGAGGTGTAGACGATATCGGCGATATCGGTACCGACCACCTCACCGTGCTCGAACGGGGTGCCGGAGGTCAGGAAATCCGA
>NZ_JAFMPL010000248.1:0-981 GCF_019038455.1 Nocardia noduli | reverse complement strand
GGGACTGTGGTGGTGACCGGTGGTACCGGTGGTTTGGGTCGGATCCTGGCCCGGCATCTGGTGGGTGTGCGGGGTGTGCGGTCGCTGGTGTTGGCTTCTCGTCGGGGTATCGCCGCGGCGGGTGCGGGCGAGTTGGTCGAGGAATTGACCGGTTCGGGTGCGCGGGTGGCGGTGGTGGCCTGTGACGTGTCCACCCGTGCCGGGGTCGAGCAGTTGCTGGCCGCCGTACCGGACGAGGACCCTTTGGTCGGGGTGGTGCACGCGGCGGGTGTGCTCGACGACGGCGTGATCGCGTCGCTGACACCGCAACGCCTCGACACGGTACTGACCGCCAAAGCCGATGCGGCCTGGCATCTGCACGAGCTGACGCGTGAGCTGGATCTGGGCATGTTCGTCATGTACTCCTCGGCTGCGGGCCTGCTGGGTTCTCCCGGTCAGGGCAACTACGCGGCGGCCAATCAGTTCCTCGACGGGCTGGCCGAATACCGCCGTGCTCAAGGCCTGGCCGCGACGTCGATCGCGTGGGGATTGTGGGGATCATCGACCGGGATGACCGGTCACCTCGACGGTGGCGATACCGCACGCATGAGCCGTGGCGGCTATCTGGCGATGACCGATGAGCAGGGTATGGCGATGTTCGACACCGCCGTGACCGCCGAGCACGCCACAGTGCTGGCAGCGCGGTTCGACACCACCGCGCTGGCCGTGCAAGCCCGCGCGGGGATGCTGACACCGATACTGCACAACCTCGTTCCCCACGCCCGCCGCACAGCCGCCGACAGCGCCGGTGCAGGCAGCGGGGTGGCGGGATCGCAACTGCGGCAACGCTTGTCCGGCCTCGACGAAGCCGAACAGATCAAGATCCTGCTGGAATTGGTGCGGACCCAGGTGGCGATCGTGCTCGGACACGACGACGCCACCGCGATCGACGCCGACCGTAACTTCCAGGAACTGGGATTCGACTCCCTCACCGCCGTCGAA
>NZ_JAFMPL010000247.1:0-1017 GCF_019038455.1 Nocardia noduli | reverse complement strand
GACCGCACCGACTCCAGGTAACGCCAGCAACTGTGGGACATGATCGGCGAGAATCTCGTCCAGCTGAGCACGATTGGATTTCAGTTGGTCGCCGAGCTCGCTGATCCGCCGCGCCAAACGGACCGCTTCGCCGCGGGCAACCATCAGTCCGACCGGCTCATCACGACGCCGCCAACCGGCGATCGTCGAGATCTGTGCGCCCGAAAGCGCCTGCCGCGCATCTATTCCCAGATCATGGGACCTGAGTAACGCAGTCAGAGTGTTCACGGCCCGGGTCCGTTCGGTGGCCATCTGGTCCCGGGCGACGGTGAGGATGTTCAGCGCGGCCCGCAACTCGCCGCGCCGCCGGTCACGCAAGTCGTCGAGATCGGTGACGATCGCAGACCGTGCGGCGGTGACGGCGTCGAGAGCGTCGGTTTTCCCGTTGCCCCGCAACCGTTTCGCCGATGGCGTAGGGGCCTCGACCACGCGATAACCAGCGCGTTCGAACCGATCGGCAGCGATGGCACCATAGGAACCGGTGCCTTCGGCCGCGATCAACACCTTGCTGACCTCTCCATTGGTTCGGCGGCCGATCCACGTCTGAGCCCGGACGATGCCGGTAGTCGACGTCGGGAACGTCGCCTCGTCGATGATCCGCCCGGTCGGGCATTCGACGACGGCGTAGCTGTGCGTCGCGGCGTGCGTGTCGACGCCGACGACGAATCGGTAGTGGTCTGCAACGATGGACAATGCGATGTTCTCCCTGGTGGACGGACGTCGTGACCGGCGTCGGCCCGGGAGAGAGTCACTACGAGGCAGACCTGTAATGAGCCACAACCGATCCCGCGGTTGGGCAGGCTTCTGATCAGGCCATCGTGGTGGGCCGGGTCGGCGCCGGCCTTCAGACCGAGAAGGACAACTCCCGGGAAAGGCACCCGTACGGGGCCAGGCGATTCACGAGTCACACCCCGGTCTGAAAAACCAGCACCTACCCTGCCAGCCAGCCCCAGGCCAGCCACCACCAACACTTACAGG
>NZ_JAFMPL010000246.1:0-1161 GCF_019038455.1 Nocardia noduli | reverse complement strand
GTGGGGACCGGTGCGGGGGTTCAGCCGTATGTGGAGTCCTCAGCGCACGCACGGGCGCGTCTGGATGCGACGGCCGCGCAGGTGATCGAGCAGTGCCCGAGGACGCA
This sequence comes from Nocardia noduli, assembly GCF_019038455.1. Taxonomy (NCBI): domain Bacteria; kingdom Bacillati; phylum Actinomycetota; class Actinomycetes; order Mycobacteriales; family Nocardiaceae; genus Nocardia; species Nocardia noduli. The sequence goes on along the minus strand of NZ_JAFMPL010000246.1, from coordinate 1,054 downwards.
GTTGGGGCTGGCCGGGTTCAGCCAGGGCGCGGCGGTGGTGTCGGGATTCGCCCAGGACGTGGGTGCCGGGCAGGGTCCGGTGCCCGCGGACCGGGTGGCGGGTGTGGCATTGCTGAGTGATCCGACCCGGCCTGCCGGTGGTGAACCGATTCCGGGTCGCCCGGGGCAGGTGAGCCCGGACGCGGCGCCGGGGACCGATCCGGTGGCGACCTCGCGGGTGCGGTTGGATCCGGTGCCGTTCAGTGGCGGGATCGCGGATACGGGTACCGATTTCGCGGCGTTGGAGGGGCGGGTCGGGGAGTTCTGCGCCGCGCATGATCTGGCGTGTGACGCGCCGGCGAACGCGGCCGCGTTGCAGGTGGTGGCAGGTGTGGCGGCGCAGGCGGATCTGCGCGATCCGATCGTGGCGGCGGGGTCGTTGGTGGGGGCGTGGCAGGCCACCGTCGGTGAGGCCGTCGACGAGGTGATGCTCTCCGATGTCCGGGTCGAGGGCGGGCAGGTCAATTACGTGCCGAGTGAGACGGTGTCGCAGCGTCTGGCCGAGGCCGCCGACCCGGGTGCGGGATCGCCGGGGCCCGAGCACGGGGTGGCGGCGGCGGACAAGACCGGTGCGGTGGTCGCGGCGATCGTGGCCGATCCGGTCGGTCAGATTCCGCGGCTGGTCGGGCAGATCGGTGCGGCGATCGGTGCGGAGCTGGCGGCGAATGCGGATCTGTTGAATCCGGCGACGTGGGTGCATTACGCGACGACGGTGGCCAGTCACACCGGTTACGGGGCGTCGGGGCAGGCCGCTGATGCCGGGCAGTGGTTGGCGGCGTTGTCCCAGGATGTCTCCGGAGCGAGTCGATGACCGATTCCGATCTCGGACGGGAGGGTCGCGCGTCGGTCGATGACGGTGTGGGCCAGCCTGTTTCGGTGGCCGGGGGCGGGGGTGGTCGTTTCGGGTTGGTGTTGGTGGTCGCGTGGGTGTCGACGTATCTGGTCGTGGCCTGCGCGGTGGTGGGTGTGGCGGGGTTCGCGTCGGTCGCGGTGGAGTTCGCGGTGGGCCCGGGTG
>NZ_JAFMPL010000245.1:0-1166 GCF_019038455.1 Nocardia noduli | reverse complement strand
TGAGCGGTCCCCGATGACGAGACCACCCGGGAATAGAGTCGGGTGATTTCGTTCCGTGTTCAGTTGGTCCCGCAGGCCATCGGATGATGGGTGTGGGTGCAGGCCGCAGCGTACTCGGCCGGCGTGCGATAACCCAGCGCCGAATGCCGGTGCCGCCGGTTGTGGTCGGTCTTGAAATCGCCGATCACCACCCGGGCCTCGAGCAAGGTGGTCCAGTGGTTGCGGTTGAGGCACTCGGTCCGCAGCCGTCGGTTGAACGATTCGACGAACCCGTTGTTCCAGGGCGTGCCCGGTGGAATGTAGGAGATCTCGACCCTGTCAGCGCAAAACTGTTGTAACGCAGTCGAAATCATCTCCGGACCGTTGTCCATCCGCAACACCCTCGGCGGGCCGCCGGCCGCGGCGAACACCTTCTCCAACTCGGCGACGAGCCGGTCGGCGGTGATCGACCGTTCCACCAGGTGCAACAGGGATTCGCGGGTGTGTTCATCGATCATCGACGCGATCTTCACCGCCCGACCGTCGGTAGTGGAGTCGAACTGGAAGTCCAACGCCCACACCACCTTCGGTGCATCGGCCTCTACCGGCCCGACCGAGGACACCCCGGCTCGTTTGCGGGGATGGTGGTCGCGGACCTGCAGGCCCTCTTCCCGCCAGAGCCGGTGGACCTTCTTGATATTGACCCCCGCGCCCTCGTCGAACCGCAGAGCCGCCCACGCACGGCGGAACCCGTGCCCCTGATTCCTGACCGCATACGAGCGCAGCCAAGCCCGCACACCGGCGTCCGGATCGGTCGGGGTGTCCTTGATCGGCAACCGCCGATACGTCGACCGATTCTGCCCAACAACCTTGCACGCCAGCCGTTCCGACATGCTCTTCGCCTCACGCAGCATGTCGACAGCACGGCGCTTGGTCGCTGGGCTCAGAATTTTCCCCGCGCGATCTCCCGCAGCGCGTCCTTCTCCAGCTCCGCATCGGCCAGCAGCCGCTTCAACCGGGCGTTCTGCTCGCGCAACTCCTTGAGCTCCTTGGCCGCCTCGGTGTCCACGCCACCGTACTGGCGACGCCAGTTGTACAACGTTGCCGCCGAAACTCCCAGATCAGCGGCGATCTGCTCACCGGTCTGCCCAGCAGCAGCGAGCTCGTCGGCACGGCGCAGCTTCCGC
>NZ_JAFMPL010000244.1:0-1186 GCF_019038455.1 Nocardia noduli | reverse complement strand
ACTACCGTAAACACGGACGTACCTTCCCGACCGGCGTTGGCGCGCCGGCATGATCAAGACTTCGGACTGATAGATCATCCGGGAAGGTGCGTCCTCCCCGTCATCCACAGGTCCTAATCATTTCTCTCCGACGTCGCGACGAAGACCGAGGTACTCCATCAGATCCTCACCGGTTTCGTCCGCAGCGACTTTTTTTGGTGGCCCAGGGAATTCGTGTTCGTCCCGACCTCGCAGGTCGTGTCGTTTCTGTTCGGTCGGCTACCGGATCCGGATCTGTGCCCACACCTGCCGAAGGTCCGGGTGGTCGAGGCTGTCGCGACGATGCGGCGTGAGGAGAAGTTGTGGCTGGTCAACGCCGTATCGCGTGGCCCGCATGTGTTGGGCGAGGCGATGGAACATCTGCTGGCCGAGACCGACCACCCGCAGTGGCTCTACATGCTCGAGGAAGTATTCCTGGCGATCCCCGACAGCTTCTACCTCGTCAACAGCAAGAACCGACGATCGCCGATACCCGACGATCGGCTGGCTCGCTTCCTGCGCATCGTGCAGACCAATCCACATATCCCGTTACCCGCTCGGCCGATGGCCGCGTCCGGGGACATACCGGTTCACGACGACGATGTGCTGCTGGCGGTGGCCGTCGATCGTCTCGATCTAGTCGACTACTACTTCGAGTTACGCTCGGCCGACACGTGCGTGCGCGCCTTGCTCCGCGGGGCGAGTGCGTCCGAGGTCCCCGTATTCGCCGACCGGTGCCGTCGAGTTCTGGCCACCCTCGAATCCGCGCAAGCACGCTCATACCTGGCTGGGCACGCCATGGGCGAGGGATATCCGCCGGCGGCGGTGGCGCGTGAGATCGTGGTCGAAACCGGTTGGATGTGGGACGAGGACCCGGTGCTGTTCACGTTCCTGACCGAGCAGTGGGACCGCTACGACACCCTCGACCCGGACGGATCCCGATTGCGCGCGTTCTGCCACAGCGGCACCCGTGACGCCAACTTCTATCGTTCGAGGATCGAGAAGCTCGCTCACCGCACCCACCGCGCCAACCCCTACCCGCCGTTGCCCCCGGAACGCATCTGGGACCTCTACGACGACGGCCTCAGCGGCGAGGGCGGCTGCGGCGGAGGCGGAGGCGGTGGGGATGGCGGAGGCTGCGGCGGCGGCGACTGAACCCTGGGGGACC
>NZ_JAFMPL010000243.1:0-1194 GCF_019038455.1 Nocardia noduli | reverse complement strand
TGGGCCGTACCCCGTAGATGGGACCGCCCGGTATTAGAGTCCTTGTTTGGCCTGGTGAGGGCCGAGAAGGGACACTGAGGACATGGCAGGACGCAAGCGGCATTCCGCGGAAGACATCGTGAGGAAGCTGCGCCGTGCCGACGATTTGACCGCGGCAGGGAAGACCGGCGAGGAGATCGCCGCCGATCTGGGTATCTCGGCTGCGACGTTGTATAACTGGCGCCGCCAGTACGGCGGGGTGGATACCGAGGCGGCCAAGGAGCTCAAGGAGTTGCGGGAGCAGAACGCCCGGTTGAAGCGGTTGCTGGCGGATGCGGAGCTGGAGAAGGACGCGTTGCGGGAGATCGGGCGGGGAAAATTCTGAGCCCAGCGACCAAACGCCGTGCCGTGGACATGCTCAAAGAGGTACTGAATGTGTCGGAACGGTTCGCGTGCAAGGTTGTTGGGCTGAGTCGGTCGACCTATCGGCGGCTGCCGATCAAGGACACCCCGACCGATCCGGACGCCGGTTTGCGGGCCTGGCTGCGCTCGTATGCGGTCAAGAATCAGGGGCACGGATTCCGTCGCGCCTGGGCGGCCCTGCGGTTCGACGAGGGCGCGTGGGTCAATATCAAGAAGGTCCACCGGCTCTGGCGCGAGGAAGGCCTTCAGGTCCGGCAACATCATCCCCGCAAACGAGCGGGGGTCTCCTCGGTCCCACCGGTCGAGGCCGATGCACCGAAGGTGGTGTGGGCGTTGGACTTCCAGTTCGACTCCACCACCGACGGTCGGGCGGTGAAGATCGCGTCGATGATCGATGAACACACCCGCGAATGCCTGCTGCACCTGGTGGAACGGTCGATCACCGCCGACCGGCTCGTCGCCGAGCTGGACAAAGTATTCGCCACGGCCGGCGGCCCGCCGAGGGTACTACGGATGGACAACGGTCCGGAGATGATTTCTCATGCCCTGCAACAGTTTTGCGCTGACAGGGTCGGGATCTCCTACATTCCACCGGGCACGCCCTGGAACAACGGGTTCGTCGAATCGTTCAATCGGCGGCTGCGGACCGAGTGCCTCAACCGCAACCACTGGACCAGCCTGCTCGAGGCCCGGGTGGTGATCGGAGATTTCAAGACCGACCACAACCGGCGGCACCGGCATTCGGCGCTGGGCTACCGGACACCGGCCGAGTACGCTGCGGCCTGCACCCAC
>NZ_JAFMPL010000242.1:0-1206 GCF_019038455.1 Nocardia noduli | reverse complement strand
CCCTGGCACGATCCCGCCTCACCCCACCACCCCCGGCGCGAGTCTTACGAGCGCCCGGTTCGCGGCCGTCTCGCGCCCGAACGGCCGAAGCGCATGCGCCGAAGGCGCGAGTCTCGGGTGTTCGGGCGCGAGACATGAGGGCCGCGAACCACGCGGCCCCCGGGCCGCAGAAATCCCATGCTGACCGGACTGCTCGTCGGTCACCATCACGTCCTCGACGCCGACGCGACGCTCGGTTTCGGCGCGGCGACCGGGTGCACCGTCGTGCGCGCGCCCGGTGGTGCGACGGCGGCGGTCGACGTGCGCGGCGGCGGTCCTGGAACCAGGGAAACCGATCTGCTCGACCCGAGTAACACTGTGCGCCAAGTGCATTCGATCCTGCTGACCGGCGGCAGCGCCTACGGTCTCGCGGCCGCCGACGGCGTGATGCGGTGGCTGGAGGAACACGGCGAAGGGATCCTGATGGATCCGTCGGACGCGAGCCGGGTGGTGCCGATCGTGCCGGGCGCGGTGATCTTCGACCTTCCGGTCGGCGCGTGGGATGTGCGGCCGACCGCCGATTTCGGGTACCGGGCCGCCGCGTCGGCATCGTCGGATTTCGCGCGGGGTTCTGTGGGCGCGGGCGTCGGTGCGCGCGCCGGTTCGATCAAGGGCGGCATCGGCAGCGCGAGCATCGTGCTCGAGGACGGTCCGGCGGCCGGGGTGACGGTGGCTGCGCTGATCGTCGCCAACCCGGTCGGCTCGGTCTTCGATCCGCGCACCGGACTACCGTGGGGTGTCGGCACCGACGGACCCGAGTTCTTCGGCCTGCGCCCGCCGACGAAACGACAGTTGGCGAAGGCGAACGCGCTGCCGGTGAAGGGCACGGTGCTCAATACGACCATCGGCGTGGTCGCGACCGACGTCGCGCTGGATCCGAGCGGCTGCCGCCGCATGGCGATGACTGCGCACGACGGTCTGGCCCGCGCCATCCGTCCCGCTCATTCGCCGCTGGACGGTGACACCCTCTTCGCCCTGTCCACCGGTGCGGTGGTGCCGCCGTCGGTACCGGTCCCGCCCGCGTTTCCGGCGGATCTGCTGATCCTGGACGCGGTGTGCACGGCGGCCGCGGTCTGCGTCGAACGCGCCGTGGTCGACGCGATCCTGCGTGCGGTCTCGGTCGCAGGCATCCCCGCCTACACCGATCTGTTTCCACGGTGAGCTTTC
>NZ_JAFMPL010000241.1:0-1249 GCF_019038455.1 Nocardia noduli | reverse complement strand
CGGGTACTGATCAGAGACCACCCCACGTCCACCGGATCCAGCTCGGGTCGTGTCAGCAGCCACTCCTGCAACCGGCGCCCCTGCGCGAGCAGGCCCTCACCGCTACGCCCCGACAACACCCACACCACCGCATCGGATTTCACTACAGGCACCGGATCGGTGTCGGGTGTCTCGGTGTCGGGTGTCTCGGTGTCGGGTGGTGCCTGTTCGAGGATGACGTGGGCGTTGGTACCCGAGATACCGAAGGAGGACACCGCCGCACGACGCGGCCGGTCGGCCACGGTAGTCCAGGCACGAGGCTCGGTGAGCAGTTCGACTGCGCCGCTCGTCCAGTCGACATGGGTGGAGGGGGTGTCGACATGCAGGGTTTTCGGCAGTGTCTGGTGGCGTATGGCCTCGATCATCTTGATCACCCCGGCCACACCCGCGGCGGCCTGGGTATGGCCGATGTTGGATTTGAGCGATCCCAGCCACAGGGGGCGGTCGGGTTCGCGGTCTTGCCCGTAGGTGGCCAGCAAGGCTTGGGCCTCGATCGGGTCGCCGAGGGTGGTGCCGGTGCCGTGGGCTTCGACCACGTCCACTTCCGTCGCCGACACCCCGGCATTGGCCAGGGCGCGGCGGATCACCCGCTGCTGAGAAGGACCGTTGGGGGCGGTCAGTCCGTTGGACGCACCGTCCTGATTGACCGCGCTGCCCCGAACCACCGCCAACACCTCGTGGCCGTGGCGACGCGCGTCGGAGAGTCGTTCCACGACCAGGACACCGACACCTTCGGACCAGCCTGCACCGTCGGCGGCCTCGGCGAAGGATTTACAGCGTCCGTCCGGCGCCAGGCCTTTCTGGCGGGAGAACTCGACGAACGTGTCGGGTGTCGACATCACCGTGACACCGCCGACCAGTGCCATCCCGCACTCGCCGGCACGCACGGCTTGTACGGCTTGGTGTAGGGCGACCAGTGAGGACGAGCACGCGGTGTCCACCGACACCGCGGGGCCTTCCAATCCCAGCACATACGACACCCGGCCCGAGACCACGCTCGTGGCGCCGCCGGTCAGCCGGTATCCCTCGACACCGGCGTCGCCGTTGCCTCGGCCTACGCCGTAGGACTGGTCGCTGACGCCGATGAACACGCCGGTGTCGCTGCCGTGCAACGAGTGCGGGTCCACCCCGGCGTCTTCGAGGGCTTCCCACACCGTTTCCAGCAGCAACCTCTGCTGCGGATCCATCGCTGTCGCTTCCCGCGGGCTGA
>NZ_JAFMPL010000240.1:0-1278 GCF_019038455.1 Nocardia noduli | reverse complement strand
CAGATTCAGGAGCGTTGAGTGCTGTTCGTCGGAGACGACTGGGCCGAAGACCACCATGATGTGGAGGTGCAAGACGAGCAAGGCCGCACGATGAAAGCGGCGAGAGTGCCCGAAGGCATCGAGGGCATGGCGCGTTTGCATGAGCTGATCGCCCGGTTCCTGCCCGAGGATGCCAATCCCGGACAGGTGCTGGTGTGCATCGAAACCGATCGCGGCCCGTGGGTGCGGGCGTTGGTCGCGGCCGGTTATCAGGTCTACGGAGTGAACCCCAAACAAGCTGCGCGACATCGGGAATTGCTTTCGCTGTCGGGCGCCAAGGACGACAAGGCCGATGCCCGCACCCTGGCCGACATGCTGCGGACCCGCCGCCACCAGCTCCGCCAGGTCGCTGCCGACTCCGTTGAAGCCGAGGCGGTCAAGGTCGCAGCCCGCGCTCATCAGACGATGATCTGGGAACGCACCCGACACATGCTGCGACTACGCACCGCGCTACGCGAGTACTTCCCCGCAGCGCTCGAAGCATATAAGCCACTCGGACTCGCGGGCGCCGACACCCTCGAGTTGCTGACCAAGGCAGCTGATCCCGACTCCGCGGCACGGCTGACGATCAGCCAGATCACCGCTACGCTCAAGCGGGCAAGACGCCAGAACGTGCCCGCCAAGGCCGCCGCGATCCAAGCGGCGCTACGCACTGACCATCTGAGCCAATCCGACATCGTCGTCGGCACCTATGCCGTGTCGGTCCGCACGACGGTCGCGGTCCTGCGCACGCTCAACGAGCAGATCAAGATCCTCGAAGGCGAGGTCGATGCATGTTTTGGCCGGCACCCGGACGCTGAGATCTACCTCAGCCAACCCGGCATGGGCGTGATCACCGGTGCCCGGGTGCTCGCAGAATTCGGCGACGCCAAGGACCGCTACGCCGATGCCAAATCCCACAAGAACTACGCCGGTACCGCCCCGATCACCCGCCAGTCCGGCAAAACCAAGAGCGTCCACGCACGATTCGTCCATAACGACCGCCTCGTCGACGCTCTACACATGCAAGCCCACGCCGCAATGCTGCACGACGCCGCAGCCCGCACCTACTACAACGAACTACGAGCCCGCGAGATCGGCCACAATGCCGCCCTACGACAACTCGGCAACCGACTCGTAGCAATCCTGCATGGCTGCCTGAAAACCAAAACCCTTTACAGCCAAACCGCCGGATGGGCACACCGCTACCAACACCTCGCCGCTTGACATCCAAGCTCCTGGGATGTCTGACACGCAGGG
>NZ_JAFMPL010000023.1:0-87535 GCF_019038455.1 Nocardia noduli | reverse complement strand
GGCATCGCCGTGGGTGGGGTTGCGGGCTTTTCTGTGATCTTGTTCCGTGATTGTGCGGGGTGTTTACCGGAGTTGCCGGGGTTTGCTCGGCTAGGTATCGAGTGATGCCTCCGCGGTGTGTCGGGGGTGGTGAGAGGCTCGTCACGTGAAAAAGCCCTACTGGTCGGTCGACCAGTAGGGCTTTTTCGTTATCCGGCGCCTGTGAGCTGCGACGGAGGGGAGCTGCTACCCGCTCTTGCGGCGGAACTCCCGCTTGTGGCTGGCGTTGCCTTGCGGCGCGGCGGCCTTGGAACGGCCGTCGAGGTGGTCGTTCGCCTTGGCGTTCTGGGAATTCTTGCGGTCGAGCGCCTCCTTGAACTTGCGCTTCACTTCGTCGGCACCGCCGTTGGAACTATCCGAATCCGTCATCGCCTGCTCCTCGTCATCGCGGCCCTGTACCGCGTCCACGGACGCCGTACAGGGCCGATTCGTGTCCAACCGCCGGAAACGCTAACGCGCGACGCGACGGCTGTCAGTTGCATTATCCGGTGTGCCGCCTCAGGCCGAGGGGGCGGTGGTACCGCCGAGGGGGATGGCGGGCATACCGAGTTTGCGGTGGTCCCAGCTGCGCACCCGGTCCGGCCGCACCCGGATCGCGACCCGCTTGTGCAGCATGGCCTCCACCGCGGGCCGCATCTCCTCGCTGTACGGGCCGGTGTAGCGCTCCCACACGCTCACGCCGACCGCGAACAATCGCTCCGGGTCGTCGATGATCTCGGCGGTGCCCTCCAGTGAGACGCCGCGCAGCTGGTCGTAGGTGTCGCCCGATTCGATCATGCAGGTGATGCGGGGGTCGCGCCGCAGGTTGACGGCCTTCTGCGATTTGGCCTTCGTCTCGAACCACACCTCGCCGTCGATCAGGGCATACCACATGGCGATCAGGTGCGGCGCTCCCGTCGGGCCGATGGTCGCCATCGTCGCGACGCGGCTGTGCTCCAGGAATTCGGCGATCTCGGTATCGGACATCACGATCTGTGCCCGCTGGTTGACTCCCATGGGCCCACTGTAGAACGCTCGATCTGGAACGCGTTATAGGCGTTTGTGCAGCGCCTCGGCCGCGGCGACCAGATCGGCGGCCCAGCGGGCGCCGGGTCGGCGGCCCATCCGATCGATCGGGCCGGAGACCGACACGGCCGCCACCACGGTGCCCGCGGCGTCGCGGACCGGGGCGGATACGCTGGCCACGCCTGCCGCGCGTTCGGCCGCGCTCTGCGCCCAGCCGCGTTTGCGCACTTCGGCCAGGGCTCGGTCGCCGAAGACCGCGTCGGCCAGGATGGTGCGCTGCAACTCCGGATCGGCCCAGGCCAGCAGCACCTTGGCGGCCGAGCCAGCGGTGAGCGGCAGTCGCGCTCCGATCGGGACGGTGTCGCGCAATCCGACCGGCGGTTCCAGGGCCGCGATACAGACCCGCGCATTTCCGTCACGGCAGTAGATCTGCACGCTCTCGCCGGTGATCTCGCGTAGACGCGGCAGAATGGCGCCCGCCGCCTCCTGGAGCGGATCGGAGGCGCCCGCCGCGAGCTCGGCCAGCGCCGGGCCCGGTCGCCACAGCCCGTTGTTGTCCCGGGCCAGCAGGCGGTGCACTTCCAGGCCGACCGCGAGGCGGTGCGCGGTGGCTCGGGGCAAGCCCGTGCGGGTGCACAGTTCGTTGAGGCCGCACGGATGCTCGGCGACGGCGTAGAGCACCGCCACTGCTTTGTCGAGGACGCCGATACCGCTATGCTGTCTCATAGAACGATACTAGCGTCTCGGATACTGAGAACTTCAACCGAGAAGTCCGACTGGGATTTCACTCGATGCGAAGTTCGGTCCGATGTCCGGGACATCGCTGTCAACAAATCTGTGCGGCCGGCAGCGCGCTCTCAGCCCAGAACGCGTGATCCGGTCGCCGTCCGAAAGGTGATCGAGAAATGGCCGACCGCCCACGCACCCTGGCAGAGAAGGTGTGGGAAGAACATGTCGTCGCCCGCGGAGCCGGCGATGGTGTCTCGCGCGAACCCGATCTGATCTATATCGACCTGCACCTCGTCCACGAGGTGACCAGTCCGCAGGCCTTCGACGGCCTGCGCGCCGCGGGCCGTCCGGTACGCCGTCCCGACCTGACCATCGCGACCGAGGACCACAACGTCCCCACGATCGACATCGACAAGCCGATCGCCGACCCCGTTTCCCGCACCCAGGTCGAGACGCTGCGGCACAACTGCGAGGAATTCGGTATCCGCCTGCACCCGATGGGGGATCTGGACCAGGGCATCGTGCACGTCGTCGGTCCGCAGCTCGGACTGACCCAGCCCGGCACCACCGTCGTCTGCGGTGACAGCCACACCTCGACGCACGGCGCCTTCGGCGCGCTGGCCATGGGAATCGGCACGTCCGAGGTCGAACACGTGCTCGCCACCCAGACATTGTCGCTGCGGCCGTTCAAGACCATGGCGATCAATATCGACGGCACCGTGCCCGATGGAGTCACCAGCAAGGACGTCATCCTGGCGGTGATCGCCCAGATCGGCACCGGCGGTGGTCAGGGCTACGTCCTCGAGTACCGGGGCGAGGCCGTGCGGGCCATGTCCATGGAGGCCCGGATGACCATGTGCAACATGTCCATCGAAGCGGGCGCCAGGGCGGGCATGGTGGCCCCGGACGCGATCACCTACGAATTCCTCGAAGGCCGCCCGCACGCGCCGCAGGGAGCCGACTGGGATGCCGCGGTGGCCGCCTGGGACGCACTGAAGACCGACGAGGGCGCGGTTTTCGACGCTGAGGTCCATATCGACGCGAGCACGCTGTCCCCGTTCGTCACCTGGGGCACCAACCCCGGTCAGGGTGCGCCGCTCAGCGATACGGTGCCGGATCCGGCCCGGATCGCCGACGAGGGTACGCGCGAGTCCGCGGAGAAGGCACTGCGGTACATGGATCTGATCCCGGGAACCCCGCTGCGGGATGTCTCGGTCGACACCGTATTCGTGGGTTCCTGCACCAACGGCCGTATCGAGGATTTGCGTGCCGTCGCGAGCGTTTTGAAGGGCCGCCGCGTCGCGGACGGGGTTCGAATGTTGGTCGTACCGGGTTCGATGCGTGTGCGCGCCCAGGCGGAAAAAGAGGGATTGGGCGAGATTTTCGACGCGGCGGGCGCCGAATGGCGTCAGGCCGGATGTTCGATGTGCCTCGGAATGAACCCGGATCAGCTTTCGCCGGGTCAGCGCTGTGCTTCCACCTCGAACAGGAACTTCGAGGGCAGGCAGGGCAAGGGCGGTCGTACGCACCTGGTTTCCCCGCTGGTGGCCGCCGCGACGGCGGTCCGCGGAACTCTGTCCTCGCCTGCGGATCTGGACTGAATTCCGCCGTTTCCGGGCCGTACGCGGCCGTCTCGGGCCGATGAACGGCCACCGACGGGCTCGCGTCGCCCATGAATACCTCAACCGACCCAGGAGAATCTGATGGAAGCTTTCACCGTTCACAAGGGGACCGGGGTGCCGTTGCGCCGGTCCAATGTCGATACCGACCAGATCATCCCGGCGGTGTACCTGAAGCGGGTGACCCGAACCGGATTCGAGGACGGACTCTTCGCCGCGTGGCGTAACGATCCGGACTTCATTCTCAACGTCGAGCCGTACAACCGCGGCAGCGTTCTCGTGGCCGGTCCGGATTTCGGAACGGGGTCCTCTCGGGAGCACGCCGTATGGGCGCTGTCGGACTACGGCTTTCGGGTGGTCATCTCGTCGCGCTTCGCCGACATCTTCCGCGGCAATGCGGGTAAGGGCGGGTTGTTGGCCGCGCAGATGTCACAGAACGATGTCGAATTGCTCTGGAAGATGATCGAGGAACAACCCGGCATCGAATTGGTAGTAGACCTCGAAGCGCGAACGGTGACGGTTGGAACCGTCGTGTTGCCGTTCGAAATTGATGACTACACGCGCTGGCGTCTGCTGGAAGGTTTGGACGACATCGGTCTTACGCTGCGGCGTAGCGACGTCATCACCGAGTTCGAAAAGGTAAGGCCGAGTTGGAAGCCCACTACCCTGCCCGCGCGCATTTCACAGGCGTAATCACTGGGTTCCGATAGCTGGTCATCGTGGGAGGCGGTAGCTAGACGTGTGCTAAACCACGATGAATTTTGGCGTGGCACATAGACTCTTGCTCAAACTGGGTTTACCGTGGTACCTAGTCGGTCCGACGACGGGCCATTAGTCTGCGGAGGATTCAATGAACAAGGCGGAACTGATCGACGTTCTGACCGAAAAGTTGGGTACGGACAGGCGCACGGCTACCGCGGCAGTCGAGCATGTTGTCGACACCATCGTGCGCGCGGTGCACAAAGGCCAGAGCGTCACGATCACCGGTTTCGGTGTGTTCGAACAGCGAAAGCGTGCCGCCCGTGTGGCCAGGAACCCGCGCACCGGTGAAACCGTCAAGGTGAAGCCGACTTCGGTGCCCGCGTTCCGTCCCGGTGCCCAATTCAAGGCCGTTATCGCGGGCAAGCAGAAACTTGCCGCCAGCGGCCCTGCGGTCAAGCGGGGCGTGAATGCCCCTGTGGCGGCCAAGAAGACCGCCGCCAAGAAGACGGCAGCGGCCAAGAAGACCGCCGCCAAGAAGGCGACCGCCACCAAGGCGCCCGCCAAGACGACGGCAAAGCGGGCCGCGGCCAAGGCTCCGGCAAAGACCGCCGCTCGCAAGGCGACTGCCACCAAGACGGTCGCCAAGAAGGCACCCGCCAAGAAGACGACGGCGGCCAAGGCCACGGTGAAGAAGGCCGCACCGGCCAAGAAGACCACGGCAGCGGCGGCCAAGAAGACCACCGCGGCCGCCAAGAAGACCACCGCGGCCAAGAAGGCGCCCGCCAAGAAGGCCCCGGCCAAGAAGGCCCCGGCTCGTCGCGCTCGCTGACCCGAGCATCGGCGGTCCAGCGCCGCCGGGAGATTCGCCCCAACGCAGCCGAATCACCCGCCATACCGCAGAGAGACGGCCCCGGATAACCTCCGGGGCCGTCTCTCGGTCATATCGGTCAGGACGGCGGCGAATCCTTCACGACCTCGGTGGAGATGGAACGGTCGAGGTGGTCGGCGGCGACGAGCGCGTCGTCGACGAACGACAACACCCAGACACTGCCCTTGCGATTTCGGGCGGGTTGCAAGGTCAGGCCGTCCTTCTTCGCCCACCAGGCCATCAGATCCGGAATGACCTTGCCCTGGCTGCACACCACTCGCACCGCACGGTCGGAGACCAGCGACACGGCCCGCTCGCGCGCCGCGTCGGTATCGGTCGCATAACGGATTTCGGACAGCAACGGCTCCGACGTGATGTCGGTACCCAACTTCTCGGCCAGCGGCCGTACCGTGTCCACACAGCGCACCGGATCGGCCGAGTAGATCTCCTCGGCGCCGAAGGCGAGCAGGTTCGGGATCAGCGCTTGCGCCTGGGCCGAACCCGCCCGCTCCAGCGGGCGCTGTTCGTCCGGGCCGTCGAAAGCGTCGCGGCGGCCCGCCTTCGCGTGCCGCACCAACAGCAGTGTCGAGGTGTGCGCGGGCAGGCGGGCGAAGGTTCGCACCACCTGTCTGTCCATCGGATAGGAGAGTTCGTCCATCACCCGCTCCAGCGGATGCCAGTGCAGGACGTCGACTTCGGAGTTGGCGCTGAATTCACCGCCGGTGACCTCGGCCGCCCAGTAGTCGACCCGCTTGAGTCTGCGATGGCCGGGTATCGGATAGGTCACGTGTCCGAGATATCGGCCGAGCCTGCAATCGAGGCCGGTCTCCTCGTGGACTTCACGCACCGCGGCCATGATCGGTGTCTCGCCCGGGTCGAGTTTGCCTTTCGGCAGCGACCAGTCCCGGTACTTGGGCCGGTGCACCACGGCGATCTCGATGGCGCGCGACTTCCCCTGCGACCGCCGCCACACCACCGCGCCCGCGGCGTGAATGTTGGCTCTGACTCGGGGATCCCAGAACGGACCTGCTGCCTCGTATCCCGTCGGGTCGTTCACTGCTGTTCCGGTCTCCGTAGCCGCATGAGGTACTCCTGATGATCTCTGACCGCGACGTCGTCGGAACCGTCCTGTTGGGGCCAGGCGTGCCAACTTCCGTTGGCGCTGAGCTTCCAACTGCGCGTGGCGGGATCGAGCGCCGATTCGAACACCGCGTCGAGCTGCTCGCTCAATCGCGGATCCTTCACTTGCGCCATGACTTCCACGCGCCGGTCCAGATTGCGGTGCATCAGGTCGGCGCTGCCGATCCAGTACTCGTTCTGCGCCCGGAAGTGCAGCACCCGTGAATGTTCCAGGAACCGGCCGAGTATGGAACGCACTTCGATGTTGTCGCTCACGCCGGGCACGCCGGGCCGAAGGCCGCAGATACCGCGCACCACGATCTCCACCGGCACTCCGGCCTGCGAGGCGCGATAGAGCGCGTCGATGATCTGCTCGTCGACGATCGCGTTGGCCTTCAAGCGGATTCGGGCCGGAGTGCCCTCGCGGGCCAGTTCGGTCTCACGCTGTATCCGCTCGATGATGCCCGCGCGCACACCCTGCGGTGCGACAAGGAGATTGCGGTAGTTGGCTTTTCGCGAATAGCCGGTCAGCGAGTTGAACAGATCGGTCAGGTCCGCGCCGATTTCGGGTGCGGCGGTGAGTAATCCGACGTCCTCGTACAGTCGCGCCGTCTTCGGGTTGTAGTTGCCGGTGCCGATGTGGCAGTACCGTCGGATGGTCGAGCCCTCGCGGCGCACCACCAGGCAGGTCTTGCAGTGCGTCTTGAGGCCGATCAGGCCGTAGACCACGTGCACGCCCGCCTGCTCCAGCGCGCGTGCCCACTTGATGTTGGCCTGTTCGTCGAAACGGGCCTTGATCTCGACCAGCGCGACGACCTGCTTACCGGCCTCGGCGGCGTCGATGAGCGCGTTGACGATCGGCGAATCGCCCGAGGTGCGGTACAGGGTCTGCTTGATCGCCAGCACCTGCGGGTCGGCGGCGGCCTGTTCGATGAAGCGCTGCACGCTGGTGGAGAACGAGTCGTAGGGGTGGTGCACCAGCACATCGCCCTCGCGCAGCGCCTGGAAGACGTTGCGCGGGGTCTCGCGTTCGCCGAACGCGGGCGGTGTCGCGGGGACGTACGGCGTGTCCTTGAGATTGGGCCGGTCGACCCCGTACACCTGCCACAGGCAGGACAGGTCGAGCAGTCCGGGCACCTGGATCACGTCGCCCTCGTAGACGTCGAGTTCGCGCAACAGCAGATCGAGCATGTGCTCGGTCATGTCGTCGGAGACCTCGAGGCGTACCGGGGATCCGAAGCGGCGACGGGCGAGTTCGCGTTCGAGTGCCTGGAGCAGATCCTCGTCGCGGTCCTCGTCGACTTCGAAATCGGCGTTGCGGGTGATGCGGAAGGAGTGGTGTTCGACCACTTCCATCCCGGGGAAGAGCAGATCGAGGTGCGCGGCGATGAGCGCTTCCATCGGAAGGAACGCGGCGATGGGCGAACCGGACTCGCCACGGCGCACGCGCACGAAGCGATCCACGTTGTCGGGCACCTTGACCCTGGCGAAATGCTCGCCGCCGGTGGCCCCGTCCTTCACCGTCACGGCGAGATTGAGACTCAGTCCGCTGATATACGGGAACGGGTGGGCCGGATCGACCGCGAGCGGTGTGAGGACAGGGAAGACCTGGTCCTGGAAATGGCCCGATAGTCGGGTGCGTTCGGCTTCTTCGAGATCGGACCAGTCGATGATCGCGATACCTTCGGCGGTCAGCGCGGGCAGCACCGAATCGAGGAAGACCCTGGCGTGGCGATCGGCGATCTCCTGGGCGCGCGCCGCGATCAACTCCAGTTGCTCGCCGGGGGAGCGTCCGTCGGCCGAGCGCACCAGCAGGCCGGTTTCGGCGCGGCGTTTGAGGCCCGCCACGCGGACCATGTAGAACTCGTCGAGATTCGAGGCGAAGATAGCCAGGAATTTCGCACGCTCCAGCAAAGGCAGCGACGAGTCCTCCGCGAGGGCCAGAACGCGGGAATTGAAGTCGAGCCAACTGAGTTCTCGGTTGAGGTAGCGATCACGTGGCAACTGCTGCTCGGCCGAATCCGCCGAGACCGGCGTCACAGCGGGCGGCGGTGTGGGAAGCAACTGCTGCTGCTTGACAATTTCCGTATCGCTCACGCCATCGATCATCCCCTACTCACCGGTCCGATTGCACGCCGACTCCGCGATTACACCCGGGTTCGATCTGTCGTGGCGATCGACTAGCACACCCGTCGAACGGCCTCGTGAACATGGCCGGACCAGCCGATGTCGCGTAAGAGGGCGCGCGTCGCGTCACCCGCGCCGAGTTCGACCGCGCGATCCAGATCGACCGCCGTGTCGACATCCCTGCGCAGTCCGGGCCAGTCGCCCGCCAGATCCGTCGCGCCCGCCGCGATATGCGCGCGCGCCGAGTCCGGACCGAAGCGCGGGTCCAGCGCGACCGCGGGACCCGCGGCGTAGAGCGCCGCCGTGCCGGTGCCCGCGTGATCGACCACGATCGAGCGTCTGCCCACCGGGGCCGCCGCGAGCATCGCGCACAGTTCCTCCGGACGGACCGCGGGCAGATCGGCCTGCAACGCGAGCAGTTCGACCGGGCCGTTGGCTCGACGCAGCGCCGACGCGGCGTCGTCGAGCGCGGCGTTCAGATCGGAGATCCGCGGCTCGGGATGCACGGCCGCGCCGAGTTCGGCGGACAGGGCGGCGACCACGGGATCGGGCGTGACGACGGTGACCGATCCGATGCGGGGCACCGTCAGCGCGGCCGTCACGGTATCGGTGAGCATCGCGAGCACCAGCCGCGCCCGGAGTTCCGGGCGCAATCGTTCGGCCAGTCGGCTCTTGGCGAGATCGAGGTTCTTGACCGCGATCACGGCATGCACGTCGTGCGGGCGCATGGACCAATACTTCCATGACGGTCCACGCGCCCCGCCACGCGACTCTTTCGGGGGTATCGGGCAGTCGCGGCGGTTCCGAATGGCATATTGGGCGGATGACGAGGGCGGCGGTACTTGGTGCGGGGTCGTGGGGCACAGCGTTCGCAAAGGTGTTGGCGGACGCCGGTACCGACGTCACGATCTGGGCGCGCAGGCCGGAGGTCGCCGAGGCGCTCGCCACGAAGCATCGCAACCCGTCCTACCTGCCCGATGTGCAGCTGCCCGCCGTCGATGCCACCGACGATCACGTCGAAGCGTTGCGCGGGGCGGAGATCGTCGTCCTCGCGGTGCCGTCGCAATCGCTGCGCGCGAATCTGGAGACCTGGAAGGACGCGCTCGGCGACGCGCTGACCCACCACGACGCCACCCTGCTGAGCCTGGCCAAGGGGATCGAGACCGGCACCCTGCTGCGGATGAGTCAGGTGATCGGCGAGGTGACCGGTGCGGATCAGGACCGCATCGCGGTGCTGTCCGGCCCGAACCTGGCCAAGGAGATCGCCGCCGAACAGCCCGCCGCCACCGTCATCGCGTGCACCGACGAGGCGCGCGGGATCGCGTTGCAGCAGGCCAGTGCCAACGCCTACTTCCGGCCCTACACCAATACCGATGTGATCGGTTGCGAGATCGGTGGCGCGTGCAAGAACGTCATCGCGCTGGCGTGCGGCATCGCGGCCGGAATGGGCTTGGGGGACAACTCCATCGCGAGTCTGATCACCCGCGGCCTCGCCGAGATCATCCGGCTCGGGGTGGCGCTGGGCGCCGAGCCGGTGACGCTGGCCGGTCTCGCCGGAGTGGGTGACCTCGTCGCCACCTGCACCTCACCGCTGTCGCGCAACCGGTCCTTCGGACATGTGCTCGGGGCGGGCGGATCCATGGAGGCGGCGCAGCAGGCGACCCACGGTCAGGTGGCCGAGGGTGTGAAGTCCTGCACATCGGTGCGGGCCCTCGCGGCGGCGCACGACGTGGAGATGCCGCTGACGAACGCGGTCCATCAGGTGTGTCACGAGGGCGTTTCGGTGGCCGAGGCGGTCGGCAACCTGCTGGGCAGGCGGATGAAGCCCGAATGATCGTGCGGGGCCACGACGGCCCGGCATGATAGGGCCGGGACCGGTATCGCGGGCCCGAAACGGGTACGGTTCCCACCATGACGAACCGGATCAAGGTGGCAGTCGTGTTCGGCGGGCGGAGCAATGAGCACGCCGTGTCGTGCGTATCGGCGGGCAGCGTGCTACGCAACCTGGATCCGGACAAGTACGAGGCCATCCCCATCGGCATCACCACCGACGGCAGTTGGGTGCTCGGCGGCGCCGACATCGCCGAGCTCGGGTTGCGCGACAAGGAATTGCCCGCGGTCGACACCTCCGGTACCGCCCTCACTCTCGCCGCCGACCCGAAACGGTCCGGCGCGCTCGTGGCCCTCGACGAACCGGGTGTCGTACTCGGCTCGGTCGACGTGGTGTTTCCGATCCTGCACGGTCCCTTCGGCGAGGACGGCACCCTCCAGGGCATGCTCGAACTCGCGGGCATCCCGTACGTCGGCCCGGGAGTGCTGGCCAGTGCGGCCGGTATGGACAAGGAATTCACCAAGAAGCTGTTCGCCGCCGAGGGACTGCCGATCGGCAGTCAGGTGGTGCTGCGTCCCGGCGTCGAGACACTGACCGAGAAGCAGCGCGCGCAACTCGGACTGCCCGTGTTCGTCAAACCCGCGCGCGCGGGTTCCTCGATCGGCATCACCAAGGTGACCGACTGGGCCGCGCTCGACGGCGCGATCGCCACGGCGCGGGCGCACGATCCCAAGGTCATCGTCGAAGCGGGCATCGTCGGGCGCGAAGTCGAATGCGGCGTATTGGAATTCCCGGACGGCCGGATCGAGGCCAGCGTGGTCGCCGAGATCCGGATGCCGACGGCCGAAGTCGCCGGTTCGGCGGACGCCGGGTTCTACGACTACGAGACCAAGTACGTCGACGACATCTGCGAACTCGATGTCCCCGCCGATCTCGACGACGACACCTCCGAGTTGATCCGCGATCTCGCGGTGCGCGCCTTCCGCGCACTCGACTGCCAGGGCCTGGCTCGCGTCGATTTCTTCGTCACCGAGAACGGCCCGGTGCTCAACGAGATCAACACGATGCCGGGCTTCACCGCGATCTCGCTCTACCCGCGGATGTGGGAAGCCAGTGGACTGGACTACGCGAAACTCGTCTCCACGTTGATCGAGACGGCGATGGCGCGGGGGACCGGCCTGCGCTGAGCAGGTGTGCGTCGCCGACGGTGCGCCGCACTATCGGTGGTACCGGGAGAAGTCGCCCGGCCGAGATCGGCTCGGGCCTACCGGCGCGGTGTCGGCCGGGCAGTGTCCTCACTTGGGCAGCGGACCCGGATCCAGGGGGCGTTCGGGCAGATTCGCGGTGATGGCGTCGGAGACTTCCTGCAACGGCGTCGGTCCGGAACCGTCGGGGACGGTCAGCGCTATATAGGTCTCCCGGTCGACGGCGAACCACGTGCTCGCCGACCCGGCCGGATCGCGCACCTCGAACCACTGCACATTGTCGACCAGTTGCAGCGGGGAGGCGCGGTTGAATTCCAGCGGGCGGTCCAGGCCGCAGCGCAGCACGATCGACGCACCGTCCTCGCGCTGCCACGCGCGGGTGGCGGGCGGCGCGGGTTCCACCAACTGGGCCTTGGTGTAGTCGTCGAGCGCGGCGGGCAGCGCGGGCAGCAGGGTCGTGCAGGCCGGGCCGTCCGCGGCGGGCGCGGGCACCGGGCCCAGCACCAGCGGTTCGTGTTCGGTCGGCATATTCCTGGCCATGACCGCGGCGATCAGTACCGCGACCACCAGCACGACCGGCAGGGCGACGGCGGTGGCGATCAGCGCGGGTGGGTAGGCGCCGGAATCGGCGTCGGGTGCCTCGGTGTCGTCCGCGTCGGTCTTCGATGGGCGCTCGGCCGTTTCGTCCTCGGACTCGTTCGGGCCGACGGAGGGGTCCTCCACCGGTGACGGTGTCGCCGTCGAGTCCTTGTCCGACGAGTCCGCCGCCATCCCTACCGACCTTCTTTCCGATTCGCCGAGCGCGTCGCCGTACCGGTTTCCCGCGGTCGTGCGAGGCGCCGCGCACCGGTTCGGTGGTCTCGATTGCCCTGGACAGGGTACCGTCGACCCGTTTTCGATCGGCACGGTGCCCGGGCCGGGCGATCCACCTCGGGAAGGATGCGGTCATCAGCGAGAGCGCGACGCCACGGACGGTCGGCGAGCTGGGCGAGTTCGCGCTCATCGACCGGATGAACGCGGGCCGGGTGCAGGCCGCGGGCGTGCTGCTCGGGCCGGGCGACGACGCCGCCCTGGTGGCCGCGCCGGACGGGCGTTTCGTGGTGACCACCGACATGCTGGTGCAGGGACGGCATTTCCGGCTCGACTGGTCGAGTCCGCGCGATATCGGCCGCAAGGCCATCGCGCAGAACGCGGCCGACGTCGTCGCGATGGGCGCGGTGCCGACGGCGTTCGTGGTGGCGCTGGGCTGCCCGGCGGACACGCCGCTGGAGCTGATCGACGGTCTCGCCGACGGACTGTGGGAGGAAGCGGGCAGGGCGGGTGGTTCCATCGCGGGCGGCGACCTCGTGCGCAGCCAGGAACTGGTCCTGTCGATCACCGCGTTCGGGGATCTGCGTGGCCGCGCTCCGGTCACCAGATCCGGCGCCCGCGCGGGTGACACCATCGCGGTGGCGGGCAGACTCGGCTGGTCGGCCGCGGGACTCGCGGTACTGGCCGCCGGGGCCGATATCGAACGGTTCGCCGAAGTCGTTGCCGCCCATCGTGTTCCACAACCGCCCTATACGTCGGTGCTGGAGGTCCTGCACGGCGATCCGGCGTCCGGCGCGGGTTCGGGGCCGAGCGCACCGCACGCGCTCACCGATATCTCCGACGGTCTGCTGGCCGATCTCGGGCATATCGCCTCGGCCTCGGGTGTACGGATCGACCTGGACTCGGCGGCGTTGCGCGATCCGTTTCTCGAGCCGATCGCGCGAGCGCTGGATGCCGATGCGGCGCAATGGATTCTGGCGGGCGGTGAGGAGCACGCGTTCGCCGCGGCCTGGCCCGCCGACGTCGCGCCGCCGTCGGGCTGGCACACCGTCGGACGCGTGCACGCAGGTCACGGCGTTACCGTCGACGGCGCGGTGCGCCCGGGCAGTGGTGGCTGGGAATCGTTCGGTGGGGCGGACTCTGCGGCGGCGGCCGAGCCACGATAGGTTGTGCGGTCATGGGCGGTAAACCATTGTCGGAAATCATGGATGCGGGCTGGGCGCGCGCGTTGGAACCGGTCGCCGAGCAGATCGCGACCATGGGCGAGTTCCTGCGCACGGAGAACGCGGAGGGCCGGGGTTACCTGCCCGCGGGCGATAACGTGCTACGCGCATTCCAGCGCCCGTTCGACCAGGTCCGCGTACTCGTCGTCGGTCAGGATCCGTACCCGACTCCCGGCCACGCCGTCGGTCTGAGTTTCTCTGTCGCACCCGATGTTTCGCCGGTGCCGCGCAGCCTCGTCAATATCTTCGCCGAACTCGCCAAGGATCTCGGCCACCCCACCCCGAGTTGCGGCGATCTGAGCCCCTGGGCGGATCAGGGTGTGCTGCTGCTCAATCGCGTGCTGACGGTGCAGCCGGGCAAGGCGGCCTCGCATCGCGGCAAGGGCTGGGAGGCGGTGACCGAACAGGCGATCCGCGCCCTGGTCGCCAGGGACGAGCCGCTGGTCGCCATCCTGTGGGGCCGTGACGCGTCGACGCTGAAGCCGACGCTCGCCGCCGCCGAGGTTCCCTTCATCGAATCCGCGCATCCCTCGCCGCTGTCGGCCTCGCGCGGGTTCTTCGGCTCCCGGCCGTTCTCCCGGGTGAACGAACTGCTCGACGAACTGGGCGCCGAACCTGTCGACTGGCGCCTGCCCTGACCATCCACCTCCCGGCCTTCGCCGGGGAGCACGACCCGCAGTACCGGATCCAACCGAGGAGCATCTCCATGCACAACCGAACCGTTCGCGGCGCGCTGCGCGGCACCACAGCCACTCTCGCCCTGTGCGCCGCACTGGCGGGCGGAACCTCCGTCGCGGGCGCGTCCGGGCTCGCGCTCGAACCCGCCACCGATACCGCCGCCGCACCGGTCGGCGAGGAATTCACCTCCACCGGTTCCTCGACCATCTCCTCGGGCGTCAACGCCAAGGTCACCTGCCTGTTCCAGAACACCTTCAGCGGTACCAAGCTGAACTGCTGAAATCCGATCCACGAGGCTCGCGCGTGACCGGATTCGGCTCTGTGCGATCCTCAGA
Organism: Nocardia noduli; assembly: GCF_019038455.1. Taxonomy (NCBI): domain Bacteria; kingdom Bacillati; phylum Actinomycetota; class Actinomycetes; order Mycobacteriales; family Nocardiaceae; genus Nocardia; species Nocardia noduli. The sequence continues at coordinate 73,245 of NZ_JAFMPL010000023.1, read as the reverse complement.
TCGTGAGTAATGCGAACAATCTCCTCGAACCGGTCCGGCTGCGGCTGCGTGGTTCGGGTGGGATCGAGCTGGCCGGTGACCACTTCGGGCCGGTCGACGGCAGGCTCGTCGTCTTCCTGCACGGCGGCGGTCAGACCAGGCATTCCTGGAAGCTGACCGGCGCCACACTCGGGCTCGCCGGCATGCGCGTCGTCACCCTGGACGCGCGCGGCCACGGCGACAGCGAATGGGCGAAGGACCGCGACTACCGGAGGTCGACCATGGTCGACGACCTGGTCGCGGTACTGGATCAGCTCGGTGCGACGCCGGAGAACCCCGCGGTGATCGTCGGCGCGAGTATGGGCGGTATCACCGGTCTGCTCACCACCGAGGTGCCGGGCGGTGCGGCGATCGGCGCGCTGGTGCTCGTCGATATCGTCACGCGGCCGGAAACCGAGGGTGTAACCCGTGTCCTCGATTTCCTGAGTCGACATCGCGACGGGTTCGACACCGTCGATCAGGCCGCCGACGCGGTCGCGGAGTACATGCCGCACCGTCCGCGTCCGAAGAACACCGACGGCCTGCTGCGGAATCTGCGCGAGCGCGACGGCCGCTGGTACTGGCACTGGGATCCGGGCATGCTGTCCGACCGGGTCGAGGACGCCACCCTGATGACCGAGGACATGGAAGCCGCCGCCGCGAAACTCACGATCCCGGTGATGCTGGTGCGCGGCATGCGGTCCGACGTGGTCAGCGCCGAGGGCGCCGCCGCGTTCCAGGAACTCGTGCCGCACGTGCGGATCGCCGAGATCGGCGGAGCCGCGCACACGGCGGCCGGTGACGACAACGACGCGTTCACCGAGGCCGTCATCGATTTCGTGCTGAGTACGCAGGACCGATAACGAGCGCGCACCCGCCGGATTCGGCGGGTGCGCGGTAGTTCGCGTGTCAGCCCTGTGCGGAGTAGTTCGGCTTGCGCTTCTGGGCGAACGCGTCGACGCCCTCGCGGCCCGAGGGGCTGGCGGCGGCGGTCGCGATGGCTTCCCGTTCGCTGTCGAGTTGTTCGCTCAACGACGCGGTCTTGGATTGCACGAGCAGCTTCTTGATGCTGGCGTGGGTGGATCGCGGACCGTTGGCCAGGGTGGTGGCGAGTTCGCGTGCCTCGGCGAGGACCTGCTCGTCCTCGACCACCCGGCTCAGGATGCCGAGACGCTGCGCTTCCTCGGCGTCGAGGATGGCGTCGGTGAGCAGGATCTCGCTCGCACGGCCGGTGCCGACGATGCGCGGCAGCAGCCAGGACATGCCGCCGTCGGGGCTCAGTCCGATGCCGGGGTAGGCGGGGCGCATCTTGGTCGACGAGCCGCCGATGGCGATATCGGCCGCGAGCACCAGGCTCATACCCGCGCCCGCCGCCCAGCCGTGCACGGCGGCGATCACGGGGACCCTGGCGGCGTCGAGGGCGCGCACGAATTCGTGCAGATCAGTCGCGAGACCGTGGATGTGGACGGAACGGTCCTGCGCTGCGGCGAAACCGCGAACGTCGCCGCCCGCGCAGAAATTGGCGCCCGAACCGGTGAGCAGGATCGCGCCCGCGTCGAATCCGGGTGCGCGCAGTGCGGCATTACCCGCGTTGATACCCGCGAAATCCATCGAGGTGCCGTTCGCGGCGGTGGCAATGGTGATCTGGAGAACGCCGTCGACGTCGGTGACGTATTCGGTCTGCTCGGTGGAGGTCATATTTCGCACACTATCCTCCGGGTCGGTGCGGGCCAACGCCCCGCCCACCGAAATCGGAGTCAGCGCAGGTCGTCCCGCCCGGCCGCGCGCACCATGCGGACCATGAGCGCTGGGGTGAAATCCTCGATCTTGCGCGCGCCGTCGAATACGAAGCCGTGCCTGCGGTAAAAGGCCTGCGCGCGCGGGTTCTCGTCGAAGACCCACAGCGAACAGCGCAGGTCGACGGGCAGCGCGATACCGATGAGATCGTCGGCCACGCCGGTGCCGTACCAGGACGCGCGGACGTAGAGCGCGGTGAGTTCGAGCTCCGACGCGGGCGGTGTGTCCTTCGGCGCACCCACGCTCGAGAATCCGATGACGGTGTCGCCGGACAGCGCGATATGGGTGCCGTGCGGATACTTGACGCGCATGCGTTCCCACTGCGCGGCCCTGCGATCGATGTCGAAGGCGTCCAGCACATGCCTCGGCACCAGATCGTCGTAGGCCTCGCGCCAGCAGGAGATATGGCAGTCGGCCAGGCCGTGGGTGTGCTCGGCGGTCAGCGGTTCGACGCGCCAGTCGCTCATCGTCGCCCGTCCTCGAACACGAATAAGCCCCGGCACTCGAAGCGAGTATCGGGGCTTCGTTCGATCATCGCTCGACCGGAAGCGGAACCATGCGAGTATCCGAATGGTTCACGGATCCGGGTCGAATACCGCACCGCCGAAGCGGTGCGGAACCGTCCGTGGCGAATCAGCCGCGGACGACCTTGCCGGCCTTCAGGCACGAGGTGCACACGTTCATCCGGCGGGTGTTGCCGGGGGCAACCTGTGCACGGACGGTCTGGATATTCGGGTTCCAGCGACGGTTGGTACGCCGGTGCGAGTGCGAGACCGACTTCCCGAAGCCGGGGCCCTTGGCGCAGACGTCGCAGACGGCAGCCATAGTCGCGAACTCCTTCATGTCAAGTGGGGACCGCTGCAACACGGCAGCATGTCCGGAAACAATGTCGTGATGTGCCCTGCCGACAGTTGTCGGCCAGCGCAAACCGGGGCGGGCCGCGCGAGGCAACCCTGCAAGGGTAGCCAACGGCCCCCCGATCCTCCAAACCGGTGATCGGGCGTACGGGCCGGGGCGACCCGGCACACGGCAACAGTACTCGGTCGGTGTCGTCGATCGAGAGCCGGGATATCCCGCTAACCTGGCGGGGAACGGGTGTGGCGGTACGGCTATGGGAGTGAGGTGACGGTGCGGGCAGAGCGGGACGCGATCGACGGCACGGCACTGCTGCGCTGGGGGTGGACCTGTCTCGCGGGTCTGGAGCAGCGGCGCGAGGAGATCAACGCGCTGAACGTCTTCCCGATCGCCGACGCCGACACCGGCACCAACATGCTGGCAACCATGCGCGCGGCCGTGCAGGCGGCACAGGCGCGCGCCGCTCCACGGTCCACCTACGAAGTCGCGGCGGCGATGGCGCGCGGAGCCACCCTCGGCGCGCGCGGCAACTCCGGGATCATCCTGTCGCAGGTACTGCGCGGCATCGCCGAGGCGACCAGGGAGGGCGAACTCACCGCGGCGACCCTGCGCGACGCGCTGGCACGCGCGGCGGCGCTGGTGCGCCAGGCGCTCAGTTCGCCGGTGGAGGGAACGATCCTCACGGTGCTCGAATGCGCGGCGGCCAGCGCGGCGTCGCGGTCGGGGACCTCGCTCGCCGAGGTCGCGCTGTCGGCGGCGGACGGCGCGGCCAAAGCCCTCGGCGACACCCCCTCCCAGTTGGGCGTGCTGCGCGAGGCCGGTGTGGTGGACGCGGGCGCCCGTGGACTGGTGGTCCTGCTGGACGGACTGGTCTCGGTGATCAGGGGCGAAGCGCCCGCCCGCCCGGATTATCTGCCCGGCGATATCGAGGTCGTGTCGGGCCGGGAGCACCCCGGGCACGCGAATACCGGGCCGGATTCGACCGAGGCGTGTTTCGAGGTGATGTACCTGCTCGCCGACACCGACGAGACCAGGGTCGCGACACTGCGTGATCGGCTTGCCGCACTGGGTGATTCGGTCGGTGTGGTCGGAGACGGCAACGGATCGTGGTCGGCGCACGTGCACTGCGCCGACGCGGGCGCCGCGGTCGAGGCGGGGATCGCGGCGGGGACCCTCGCCGCGATCCGTATCGAGAGTTTCGTCGTCACCGCCTCCCGCGTCGACGACGACTGCGCCGCCGATCCGCGCAATACGCGGGAGGGCGGGCGTTCGGACGCGGCCGATATGCCGGTCGATCGCGCGGTTCTCGCCGTCGCCGAGGGCGAGGGCGCGGCCGTGCTGTTCGAGGCCGCGGGCGCGGTCGTACTCGGCGGGCACGAACCGATCACCGCGAACGCCCTGCTCACCGCGATCCGGCGGATGCCGAATCGGGAAGTGCTCGTGCTGCCCAACGGCGCGTTGCCCGCGCACGAACTGGTCGCGGTCGGTGTGGCCGCGCGTGACGCACGCCGCGATGTGCTGATGCTGCCGAGCGGCTCGATGGTGCAGGGGCTGGCCGCGCTCGCCGTCCACGATCGGGGCCGGATCGCGGTGGACGACGCCTTCGCCATGTCGGAGGCGGCCGCGGCGACACGCTGGGGTTCGCTGCGCGCGGCCGCGCATCGCGCCCTGACGATGGTCGGCACCTGCGAATCCGGCGACGGGCTCGGACTCGTCGGCAACGATGTGGTGCTGATCGAGCGCGACGTACTGTCGGCGGGGCGGACGCTGTTGGATCGGATGCTCGGTCTCGGTGGAGAATTGGTCACCCTGCTCATGGGCGCCGGTACACCGGAGGAACTCGCCGAGGAACTGTCCGCGCATATCGCGCGCGGCTTCCCCGGGGTCGAGGTCACCGTGTATTCCGGTGGGCAGCAGGAGGATCTGGTGCAGATCGGGGTGGAATGACCCGCGCGCGGACGAAGGAATGAGGCATGGCGACACTCGGTGATCGGCTCGATCACATCCTCGGGGCGAAGGCGGCCGATTCGCTGGCCGAGTCCTTCGACATGAGTACCGTTGAGGATCTACTGCGGCACTACCCGCTGCGCTACGCGACCCAGGGTCAGCCGCTGACCGAGGAGGAACCCGAGGACGGTTCGCACATCACCGTCATCGGCCGGATCGCCAAGACCGAACTCAAGCCGATGCGCAATCGGCGCGGTTCCCTGCTCAAGGTGATGCTCGACACCGGCGCGGGACGCCCGGTCGACGTGACCTTCTTCAACGGCGACAAGGTGAAATACGTCGTCAAGGAAGGGCTGCGGGCGATGATGTCGGGCACGGTCAGCTACTGGCGGCCCGGCAGTTGGAATCTCTCGCATCCCGGCTACCTGATTCTGCCCGAGACCGAGGACGATTCGGTCGGCACCTTCACCAGGGTGCGCGGCGGCGGTGATCTGCGCGGACTCGCCGAGAGCGCGAAAGGCGCCGGTGGCGTGGACGTCTCGTTCATGGAGCGGGAGTTCATCCCGGTCTATCCGGCCACGGCGAAGGTGCAGAGCTGGGATCTGCTCGCCTGTGTGCGCCAGGTGCTCGAACAACTCGACCCGATCGACGACCCGCTGCCCGAGCACACGCGCGAGGAACGCGCGTTGATGAAGATCTCCGACGCCCTGCGCTCGATCCACCTGCCCGAGAGCAGAGCCGATATCGACCAGGCCAAGGAACGGCTGCGTTTCGACGAGGCGTTGGCCTTGCAATTGGTGCTGGCCGAGCGTCGGCACGAGGTGGCGGGGCGGACCGCGCGGCCGTGCCCGCCCCGCACCGACGGCATCGCGGCGGCCTTCGAGAAGAAACTGCCGTTCGAACTCACCGCGGGGCAGCAGGAGGTGATCGCGGAGATCTCCTCGGATCTGTCCCGTGTGCAGCCCATGCACCGACTGCTCCAGGGCGAGGTGGGTTCCGGTAAGACCATCGTCGCCCTGCACGCGATGTTGCAGGTGGTCGACGCCGGTCAGCAATGCGCGCTGCTCGCGCCGACGGAAGTGCTGGCCGCCCAGCACTATCGGTCGCTGCGCTCGATGCTCGGCGAACTGGCGACCGCGGGTGAACTCGGCGCGGCGGATCAGGCGACCAAGGTGGTCCTGGTGACCGGGTCCATGTCCACCGCCACCAAGAAGGCCGCGCTCCTGGACGCGGTGACCGGCGAAGCGGGGATCGTGATCGGCACCCACGCGCTCATCCAGGACGCGGTGGAATTCTTCGATCTGGGCATGGTAATCGTCGACGAACAGCACCGTTTCGGCGTCGAGCAACGGGACGCGTTGCGCGCCAAGGCGAAATCCGGAACCAGCCCGCATCTGCTTGTCATGACCGCGACACCGATACCGCGCACCATCGCGATGACGACCCTCGGCGATCTGGAGACGTCGACGCTCACCCAGCTGCCGAGGGGGCGCTCGCCGATCACCTCCAAAGTGGTTCCGCGCAAACAGCATCCGAACTGGGTCGACCGCGCGTGGGAACGCATCCTCGAAGAGGTCGCCGCGGGCAGGCAGGCGTACGTGGTCTGTTCGCGCATCGGCGAGGACGAGGAGGACGGCGGCGCGGGTAAAGGGAAGGGCGGCACGGCGAAAGGCAAGGGCAAGGCGGCCCAGGAGAAGGAACCTCCGACCACGCAGGCCGCCGTCGAGGTCTTCGACATGTTGCGTGCCGGTCCGCTGGCGGACGTGCGCGTCGGACTGCTGCACGGCAGGTTGCACGCGGACGAGAAGGACCAGGCCATGCGCGCGTTCAACGACGGCGATATCGATGTGCTGGTCTGCACCACCGTGGTCGAAGTCGGCGTCGACGTGCCCAACGCGACGGTCATGGTGATCCTCGACGCCGATCGTTTCGGCGTGAGTCAGCTGCACCAGTTGCGCGGCCGCATCGGACGCGGCGCGCATCCGGGCCTGTGCCTGCTGATCACCGATGCCGCGCCGGGCGGTTCGGCCATGGCGCGTCTGACCGCCGTCGCGGGGACCACCGACGGTTTCGAACTGTCGGTGCTCGATCTGCGCCAGCGTCGCGAGGGTGACGTCCTCGGTTCGGCCCAGTCCGGCACGGCGCGTTCGCTGCGGCTGCTCTCGCTGCTCGACGATCTGGAAACGATCACCGCCGCACAGGATTTCGCCCGCGAGGTGGTGCGCGAGGATCCGCGTCTGGACAAACATCCCGGATTGGCGAGCATGATGCGCGCCGCCGTCGACGCCGAACGCCTGGAGTATCTGGCGAAGTCCTGACCCGGTGGCGGCGGGCCGAATTCAGCGCAGGGCGCGCGGATACGGCAGATCGGTGCTGATGTGCTCGGAGACGGCCAGTGGGCTGCCGATCTGCGGAAACGCGCGTTGCGCGCAGGTCGGCCGCTCGCACACCTTGCACCCCGCCCCGATCGGCACCGCGGCCGCCGGATCACCGAGTTGCAATCCGGTCGAATACACCAGGCGGTCGGCGTATTCGATATCGCAGCCGACGCCGATCGCGAAATTCTTCGTCGCGGTGCCGAAGCCCTGCGGCGCCGTCATCGCGGTGCGCGCGATCCACAGGTAGCGCCGCCCGTCGGGCATGGACGCGACCTGGGTGAGTATGCGACCGGGATGGGCGAAGGCCTCGTGCACCACCCACAGCGGGCAGCTGCCGCCGACCCGGGAGAAGTGGAACGCGGTCGCCGACTGGCGTTTGGAGATGTTGCCCGCGCGATCGGTGCGGACCAGGAAGAACGGAACACCGCGCTGCCCCTGGCGTTGCAGCGTGCTCAGCCGGTGGCAGATCGTCTCGAAGCCGACCTCGAAACGCAGACTGAGCAGATCGATGTCGTAGCGGAGTTCCTCGGCCGAGCGCAGGAAACGGCCGTAGGGAAGTACCAGCGCGCCGGCGAAGTAGTTGGCCAGACCGATACGGGCCAGGGTGCGCGATTCGCCGGTGAGCGAGGGAGTTTCGTCGAGCACGATGTCGAGATCGTTGCCGTAGAGCAGGAATCCGAGTGTGGTCGCGATCTGGAACGCGCGCTGGCCCGGGCGCAATCGGCGCGCCAGGGTCAGGGTGCGGCTGTCGGCGTCGTAGTGGCGTTTCGGAATCGACGGGTCGGCGCCGTCGCCGCGCACCAGCACGGTGACCCCGGCGCGTTCCTCGGCGATCCGCGCCAGCTGACGATCCAATGATCCGATGGTGAGCCCGCATTCGTCGAACAGGTGCTCGGCGGCCAGATCCAGGTGCGGGATGTGATTGTGGTGGTCGTAGAAGAAGTCGCGGACGTCCTCGTACGGCATGGGGGTGCCGGGGACCCCGGACGGGGCGGACACCCGGGAGGAGAACAGGTCGAGTTGATCGGTGGCCGCCCGTAGCCTGCGGTGCATGGCGACGAGGATGCGCGCCACTTCCGGCTGCCTGGTCGCGAGTTCTTCCACCTCGGTCAGCGGCGCGCTGTCACCGCCCGCCGCGTCGACCAGCACCTCGTGCAGATCCGAGACCAGTCGCGCGTCCGAATCGGCCGCGAAGAACTGGACGTCGAGGTCGAAGGTGGAATTGAGTTTCAGCAGGACCGGGATGGTGAGCGGCCGCTGATCGCGCTCGAGTTGGTTGAGGTAGCTGGGCGATAGGTCGAGGGATTTCGCCAGCGCGGCCTGGGTCATCCGTCTTTCCTCGCGCAGTCGCCGTAGCCGGGCGCCCGCGTACATCTTGCGCACGGCCGAATAGTAACCGGCGGCCTTCGCAAACATTGCACAAAACGGAGTTCTCGCGCACAAAGATCCACTCTTGCGAGGAGTTCAGTGACAGGTCAACCTTGCGTAGCGTGCGAAGGGACAGCAAGGGGCCCGAAGCGAGCCGGGGGATGCGCGAAGAACCACATATTACGCGTTCGCCCCGTTCGCGCGGCGTTTCCGAGTTCGAAACCTCGGGCGGAACGGATCGCTCGGGGGTGGCGCGCGCGGTCCGGGTCGCTGTCACCGACGCGCCGCGCGGATTCGCACCGTCGACTCCGACCTGTTCGCGTGTCCGACTTCGAGACGTTTCGGATTCTGGCGACCGGGGTAGTAAACCTGCGGGGTACGACCGTTTCTCGACGCGGCGAGCAGGACCGGCAGTCGGTGCGGGCGCACTCGATCAGCCGCCGTTCGTCGTGGCGCCCGTGGTACCGGACCGGGCACCGGAGGTTCGTGAGGGGATCTTCTGATGCCCGGTCCGCCGCGCCGCGTCGGTGTCCACCGTGCGGCCGTCACGTCGGATCACCCGCGGGCCCGCGTCGTCGGGCCCGGATTCCGCATCCTGGGAAAACCCGCTGGAGATCGCGGGAACCGGATCGCACCATTGCGCGTCGAAGAGGGGTGACGGACGAGGTCGACGTGCGAGGAGGCGTGACGAATGGATCGTTGTTCGAGCCACATGTCGTGGCGGCGCGGGATCGACGGCAGGGGCGTCGGTCCCCGTGACGACGCCCGCGAAAGTGGTACTGGCGGAAGCGACCCCAGAGCGCGGTTACGCGCCGTCGAGCGCGCGGGCGAAGCCTGTGAGGCCTACACCTCGCGGCGCAGGCCGAAGCCGCGGGCGGAATGACAGCGCCGTGGCCGGGCGAACGGCTCCGCGCGAAACGATTCGCGCGGAGCCGAACCCGATCAGCGCACGGCGTCGGCGGCCGCGACCATATTGCGCAGCGACTGCTCCACCTCGACCGGCCCCCTGGTCTTGAGTCCGCAGTCCGGATTCACCCAGAGTCGTTCGGCGGGAACGGCCTTCAGCGCGGCGCGCAACGAGGCGGTGATCTCCTCGGTACTCGGCACCCGCGGCGAGTGGATGTCGTACACGCCCGGCCCCACGCCGAGGGCGAAGCCCGCCGCGTTCAGGTCGTCGAGCACCTCCATATGCGAGCGGGCCGCCTCGATCGAGGTCACGTCGGCGTCCAGACCCGCGATGGCGTCGATGACCTCACCGAATTCCGAATAGCACAGATGCGTGTGGATCTGCGTGGTGTCGGAGACGCCGGAGGTGGCGAGCCGGAAGGCGTGCACCGACCACGCGAGGTAGGCGGGCTGGTCGGCGGTGCGCAGCGGCAGCAGTTCGCGCAGCGCGGGCTCGTCCACCTGGACGATCCCGATCCCGGCGGATTGCAGATCCACGGTCTCGTCCCGGATCGCGAGCGCCACCTGATCGGCCGAATCCGACAGCGGCTGATCGTCGCGGACGAACGACCACGCCAGGATGGTGACGGGTCCGGTGAGCATGCCTTTGACCGGTTTGTCGGTGAGCGATTGCGCGTAGCCGATCCAGTCCACCGTCATCGGAGCCCGGCGCGCCACATCGCCGTAGAGGATCGGCGGCCGCACGCACCGGGTGCCGTAGGACTGCACCCACCCGGCCTCGGTCGCGGCGAATCCGTCGAGCTGTTCGGCGAAGTACTGCACCATGTCGTTGCGTTCCGGCTCGCCGTGCACGAGCACGTCCAGACCGAGCCGTTCCTGCAACGCGATCACCTCCGCGATCTCGGCGCGCATCCGGCGCAGGTATTCGGCCTCGTCGATCTCGCCCTTGCGCAATGCCGCCCGCGCCAGCCGGATCGCCGAGGTCTGCGGGTAGGACCCGATCGTGGTGGTCGGCAGCGCGGGCAGCCGCAGTCGCTCCGATTGCAGCACGCGCCGTTCGTCGGCCGGGGCGCGCCGCACGGCGTCCGCGTCGAGAGCGGACAGGCGAGCGCGAACCCGCCGGTCGGACAGCCGGGGATCGGTCCGGCGCGAGGTCGCCGCCGCGCGCACGGCGGCGAGTTCGTCGGCGATCGCCTCGGGGCCCGCGGCCAGCGCGGTCGCGAGCAGGCGCACCTCGTGCACCTTCTCCGACCCGAACGCCAGCCAGGAGCGCAGTTCGGCGTCCAGCTGCTTTTCGGCGTCGAGGGTGTACGGAACATGCAGCAGCGAGCAGGACGTCGACACCGCGAGCGCCGAGGCGCATCCCAGCAGCGTGCCGAGGGCGGCCAGGGCACGGTCCAGGTCGGCGCGCCAGACATTGCGGCCGTCGACGACACCGGCGACGAGCAGTTTCCGCGCCAGCGCGGGGACGCCCGCGATCTCGGACAGATCGTCGGCGTCGCCGATATCGAGCGCGATGCCGTCGATCGCGGTGCCCGCCAGCGCGGGCAGCGCCGCGCCCGGCCTGCCGAAGTAGGTGGCGACGAGCAGCGCGGGGCGTTCGGTCGCGGCCGAGAGGTCGGTGTAGACCTCGCGGACCGCGTCGATCTCGGATTCGGTGAGATCGGTCACCAGCACCGGCTCATCGATCTGGACCCAGGTCACGCCCTTCGCCGCGAGCCGGGCGAGCAGGTCACGGTAGAGCGGAACCAACTCGGGCAACCGACGCAGCGGCGCGCCCGAGGCGTCCTTGGCCGATTTCAGGAAGGTGACGGGGCCGATCACCACGGGCCGGGCGGGCACGCCGAGGGCGAGTGCCTCGTCCACCTGCTCCAGCAAGTGTTCGGGATGCAGGGAGAAGGTGGTCTCCGCCGTGATCTCGGGCACCAGGTAGTGGTAGTTGGTGTCGAACCATTTGGTCATCTCCAGCGGTTCGACGGTGTCTGTGCCGCGCGCGGCGGCGAAATATCGGTCGAGCGGATCGGTGATACCCGCCACACGCGGCGGCAGCGCGCCGAGCAGAACGGCGGTGTCGAGGACCTGGTCGTAGTAGGAGAAGGTGCCAACCGGCACCGAATCCATTCCGGCCGCGAGCAATTCGGCGAATTGGGCGCGGCGCAGATCCCGGGCGACGGCGTGCAATCGTTCGGCGTCGATGCGCCCGGCCCAATAGGACTCGGTGGCGCGCTTCAACTCTCGATTCGGGCCGACCCGTGGCAGCCCGAGAACCGTTGCGGTGAACGGGGTGTGCGGAGAAACAGTCACGTCGATACTCCAGTGCTGTGGTCGTGAGCCATCGCCATGAGGGCAGCGCGAACCAGCGGGATGTCTCGGAAGCCGCGATCGGAGCCCGAGAAATCGGCACTGGTGGTCCGCGCGCCCGGTCCACGAGGCGGTGGCCGCCGGATACGGCGTATCCGGCACAGCGGCAGGTCTTCGGACTTGCGGGCACGGGCCTTCTGGCCGACCCCGTACGGGGCTCACCTACTGGCCGTCGCTTCCCGGGCGTGCGCCCAGTGCTCATGACGGCGGTCGTTCCTGCATACCGCTGCGGGACAGTCCCGGATTCCCACCGGGTTCCCTCTCACCTGTCCGCCGACATCGCGGCGGACGGGTTCGACGCCGAGGCGCGACGTAGGGGCTCCATCTCGTCTGCGCTCGGCGAACCAGCTGCACCCGTCAGCATACGCAGAACGGCCGGTCTGGCGCGGTGGCGGTGCGATACGTTCCAGCTACCATGGAGCGATTCGTGTGAGCTAATTCGCAGCGCCGGGTCCGCGGTTCATCGCCGCAGCATGTGACCGTACGATGAACACAACTTCGCAACCGTGCTAGTTCTGTTGTGAAGATTTCTGCGAAGGGCACTTCCCTGTCGGCAGCCGCCTCCGGGGCGGGTACCTTAAGCCAATGTTCTCGAAAGTCTTGGTTGCCAATCGCGGCGAGATCGCCATCCGTGCCTTCCGTGCGGCGTATGAACTCGGCATCGGGACCGTCGCGGTCTTCCCGTACGAGGACCGTAATTCGGTCCACCGGTTGAAGGCGGCGGAGTCCTACCAGATCGGGGAGAAGGGCCATCCGGTCCGTACCTATCTCTCGATCGAGGCGATCATCGGTGCGGCCAAGACCGCGGGCGCGGACGCCATCTATCCGGGTTACGGGTTCTTGTCGGAGAATCCGGATCTGGCCGCGGCCTGTGCCAGGGAAGGCATCACCTTCATCGGCCCGTCGGCCGAGGTGTTGGAGTTGGCGGGTAACAAGGCGCGCGCGATCGAGGCGGCCAGGGCGGCGGGGCTTCCGGTGTTGGCGTCGAGCGCGCCCTCGGCCGATATCGAGGAGTTGCTGGCCGCGTCTTCGGAGTTGGAGTATCCGATCTTCGTCAAGGCGGTGGCCGGTGGCGGTGGTCGCGGGATGCGGCGGGTAGCCGAGCCCGAGCAGTTGCGTGAGTCGATCGAGGCGGCGTCGCGTGAGGCGGAGTCGGCGTTCGGTGATCCGACGGTGTTCCTGGAGCAGGCGGTGGTGAACCCGCGTCATATCGAGGTGCAGATCCTGGCCGATCAGCACGGCAATGTGATGCATCTGTTCGAGCGGGACTGCTCGGTGCAGCGGCGTCATCAGAAGGTGATCGAGCTCGCCCCGGCCCCGAATCTGGATCCGGTGTTGCGGGAGCGGATCTGTGCGGACGCGGTGGCTTTCGCTCGTGAGATCGGTTATTCGTGTGCGGGCACGGTCGAGTTCCTGCTCGACGAGCGCGGTAATCATGTGTTCATCGAGATGAATCCGCGGATCCAGGTCGAGCACACGGTGACCGAGGAGATCACCGATGTGGATCTGGTGCAGTCGCAGTTGCGGATCGCGGCGGGGGAGTCGCTGGCGGATCTGGGTTTGAGTCAGGACACCGTGACGATTCGTGGTGCGGCGTTGCAGTGCCGGATCACGACCGAGGACCCGGCCAACGGGTTCCGGCCCGACACCGGGCGTATCACCGCTTACCGCACCCCGGGCGGTGCGGGTATCCGCCTGGACGGCGGCGCGAACCTGGGCGCGGAGATCGGCGCGTACTTCGATTCGATGCTGGTCAAGCTGACCTGTCGCGGTCGCGATCTGGAAGCGGCGATCGCTCGTGCGGCGCGGGCGCTGGCCGAATTCCGTATCCGCGGTGTGACGACGAATATCCCGTTCCTGCAAGCGGTTCTGGAGGACCCGGATTTCCGCGAGGGCCGGGTCACCACCTCGTTCATCGACGAACGTCCGCAACTGCTGACCCTGCGCGGTTCGGCGGATCGTGGCACCAAGATCCTGACCTACCTGGCCGATGTGACGGTGAACAAGCCGCACGGTGAGCGTCCGACGACGGTGTATCCGCACGACAAGCTGCCCGCGATCGATCTGAAGGTCGCGCCGCCGGACGGTTCGCGGCAGCGGTTGCTGGCGTCGGGGCCTGAGGGTTTCGCGCGGGCGTTGCGCGAGCAGAAGGCGGTCGGAGTCACCGACACCACGTTCCGGGACGCGCACCAGTCGCTGCTGGCGACCCGGGTCCGCACCAACGGATTGTTGGGCGTGGCCGGGCACGTGGCCCGCCTGACGCCGGAACTGTTGTCGATCGAGGCGTGGGGTGGCGCGACCTATGACGTGGGGTTGCGGTTCCTCTACGAGGATCCGTGGGAGCGGTTGGCGGCGTTACGCGAGGCGGTCCCCAACATTTGTTTGCAGATGCTGCTTCGTGGCCGTAACACGGTGGGTTACACCCCGTATCCGGAGCAGGTGACTCGCGCGTTCGTGTCCGAGGCGGCGGCGACGGGTATCGATATCTTCCGGATCTTCGACGCGCTCAACAATGTCGATCAGATGCGTCCGGCCATCGACGCGGTGCGTGAGACCGGTACGACGATCGCCGAGGTCGCGCTGTCCTATACCGGGGATCTGTCGAATCCGAACGAGACCCTGTACACGTTGGATTACTACTTGAAGTTGGCCGAGCAGATCGTGGACGCGGGCGCGCATGTGCTCGCGATCAAGGATATGGCCGGATTGTTGCGTGCCCCCGCCGCGGCGACCCTGGTCACGGCGCTGCGCAGTAATTTCGACCTGCCGGTCCACGTGCACACCCACGACACTCCCGGTGGGCAGTTGGCGACGTATCTGGCGGCGTGGCAGGCCGGTGCGGACGCGGTCGACGGCGCGAGTGCGGCGATGGCGGGCACCACGAGCCAACCCGCGCTCTCGGCGATCGTGGCCGCGGCCGCGCACAGCGAGTTCGACACCGGGTTGAACTTGCAGAACGTGTGCGATCTGGAACCGTATTGGGAGGCGTTGCGCAAGGTCTACGCGCCGTTCGAGTCCGGGCTCCCGGCGCCGACCGGGCGTGTGTACACCCACGAGATTCCCGGTGGTCAGCTGTCGAACCTGCGTCAACAGGCCATCGCGCTCGGGCTCGGTGACCGGTTCGAGGAAGTCGAAGCCAAGTACGCTGCCGCGGACCGGCTCCTGGGCCGGTTGGTGAAGGTGACCCCGTCCTCGAAGGTGGTCGGTGATCTGGCGTTGGCGTTGGTGGGTACCGGCGTCGAGGTCGAGGACTTCGCCACCGACCCGGGCCGTTACGACATCCCGGACTCGGTGATCGGGTTCCTGCGCGGCGAACTCGGCACCCCACCCGGGGGTTGGCCCGAACCCTTCCGCACCCGCGCGCTGGAAGGACGCGGACCGGCCAAACCCGAGACCTCGCTGACCCCGACCGACGAAGCCGGGCTCGCGGGCACTTCCGAACAGCGGCGCGCGACGTTGAACCGTCTGCTGTTCCCCGGCCCGACTTCGGAGTTCCTGGCGCATCGGGAGAAGTACGGCAACACGATGGGCCTGTCGGCCAACCAGTTCTTCTACGGGCTGCGTCGCGGGGAGGAACATCGGGTGCAGTTGGAGAAGGGCGTCACCCTGCTCATCGGGTTGGAGGCGATCTCCGAACCCGACGAACGCGGCATGCGCACGGTCATGTGCATCATGAACGGGCAGTTGCGTCCGGTCGCGGTGCGTGATCGTTCCATTTCCAGCGAGGTCCCGGCGGCGGAGAAGGCCGACAAGACCAATCCGAAACATGTCGCGGCCCCGTTCGCGGGCGTGGTCACGCTGTCGGTCTCCGAAGGCGACGCCATCGGCGCGGGTGACACCATCGCCACCATCGAGGCCATGAAGATGGAAGCCGCGATCACCGCACCGCGTTCGGGCACGGTCACCCGCGTGGCGATCGGCAAGGTCCAGCAGGTCGAAGGCGGCGATCTGCTCATCGAGGTGTCGGTACCGGAGTCCGCGAGCGAATGACACGGATCGTCGCCGGTTCGGCGGGCGGGCGGCGCCTGCGGGTGCCGCCGTCGGGTACCCGGCCCACCTCCGACCGGGTGCGCGAGGCGCTCTTCAGCGCACTCGACGCCAGAATCGATTTCGACGGCGTCCGGGTGCTCGACCTCTATGCGGGGTCGGGTGCGCTCGGACTGGAAGCGCTCTCGCGCGGGGCGGCGCTGGCGCTGCTGGTCGAATCCGACCGCAGAGCCGCGACGATCGTGCGCGGCAATATCGCAGACCTCGGTCTGCCGGGCGCGGACTTGCGGGTAGGGACCGTCGCCGCCGTTCTCGAACAGGGCGGTGCGGGCCCGTTCGATCTGGTGCTGTCGGATCCGCCCTACGACGTGGACACCGCGGCCGTCGTCGCCGACCTCACCGCGCTGGCGGCGAGAGGGTGGCTGGCGGCGGGCGCGCTTGTCGTCGTCGAACGCTCGGTTCGTTCGCCCGAAATAGGGTGGCCCACCGGGTATATCGCGTCGAAGGCGCGCAAATACGGCGAGACGCGGATCGAACTCGCGGAATACGATCCGGCGGTCTGAGCACACCGAATCTGTCAGTGCCGGGGGCTACCGTGTGCGCGTGAACCGCACGGATCGGTTGTACGCCATCGTCGAAGAACTCAGGGCCGTCGCGCCACGGTTGCGCACCGCGCGGGAACTGGCGCAGCGGTACGAGGTGAGTATCCGCACCATCGAAAGGGATATCACCGCACTCCAGCAGGCCGGTATTCCGGTCTACGCCGATGTCGGCAGGCGCGGCGGCTACGCGCTGGACAAGAGCATGTCGCTGCCGCCGCTCAATTTCACCCCGGCCGAGGCCGTCGCCCTCGCGGTGGCGCTGGACAACAGTCGTGCCACGCCGTTCGCCGACGCCGGGCGCAGTGCGCTGCGCAAGATCCTGGCCGTGATGCGGGAAACCGACGCCGAGGCCGCGCGTGATCTGGTGGCGTGTGTGCGGCGCGTGGAACGGCCCGACCAGCCACCCGCCGAGCAGATTCCGGCGGTGATCGAGCACGCCATCGAGATCGGGCGGGTGTTGCGCATCGACTACATCGACCGGTTCGAAGCGCACAGCGCGCGCGAGGTCGAGCCGATGGCGTTCGTCGACGGCGTCAACGGCTGGTATCTGGTGGCCTGGTGCAGATTGCGCGACAACTCGCGGTGTTTCCGCCTCGATCGGATCCGCGCGGTGACGATGACCGACTCGCCGTTCCCGCGCCGCCTGCTCGACCCCACCGCCGCCGCGCCGCCCGACCGTGTCGTGCGCGCGGTCGGCTTCTGAATCGGTGGATTCGGCTCGGAAACACCGACATAGGGTTGTCGCCGGAGCGGGAGATGGTGAACGGGCACGTCAGCATCCACACATCCACACTCCAGGAGGAGCGAGATGACACAGCCCGCGGAGAACACGGTCGCCTGGTTCCAGATCGGCAGCGACAAGCCCGCCGAGGTTGGCAAGTTCTACGGTGATCTGTTCGGGTGGAATTTCACCCCGGATCCGAACACCGACGGATACGACCTCATCACCTACCCCGGCGGCCAGGGACCGAGCGGCGGGATCATGCATTCCCCCGACGCGAGCGCCAATCACGCCACGTTCGTCGTTCTGGTCCGCGATGTCGCGGCCACGGTCGCCGCCGCCGAGGGGTACGGCGGCAAGGTCCTGGTCCCGCCGACCACCGCGAAGGACGGACTCGTCTTCGCCCACATCCTTGACCCGTCCGGCAACAACTTCGGCGTTTTCACCCCCGGCTCGTAACAGGCGACCCGCGCGGCTATCGGGCGGCGTACACGACAGCGACGTCGTGTCCCGCCCGTCTCGGCGTCGGCGACCCGTCTGCCTCGGAAGTGGCGGGGGCGCGGGCGGCCTCGCGGCTGCTACGGTCGGCCCATGGCTGGAGCACTGTGCCCCGGATCCTTCGATCCGGTGACCAACGGACATATCGACGTATTCGCCAGGGCGTCGGCACAATTCGACGAGGTCGTGGTGACCGTCATGATCAATCCCAAGAAACAGGGGATGTTCACGGTCGAGGAGCGGATGGAGATGTTGCGCGAGGCGACATCGGATCTGCCCAACCTGCGGGTGGAGTCCTGGCAGGGCCTGCTCGTGGATTTCGCGCGGGAACAGGGGATCGGCGCCATCATCAAGGGTCTGCGCGACGCGGGCGATTTCGGCTACGAACTGCAGATGGCGCAGATGAACAAGAAGCTGTCCGGGGTGGACACCTTCTTCATCGCCACCAACCCCTCGTTCAGCTATCTGTCCAGTTCCCTTGTCAAAGAGGTCGCGTCCTACGGCGGCGATGTCACCGACATGCTGCCGCCGCTGGTGCACAAGCGGCTACTGGCACGGCTGGCCGAACGGAACAGGGGATAGGTTGCGTCGGACACGGATCCGCCCCGGCTCCTGATCACGGAGCCGGGGCGGATCTGTCGGTTCGAAAAGCGGCGCTCAGAAGACCAGGCCGCGCAGAGCCAGGAAGCGCATACCGCCGACCGCGGCGGTGATGGCGAGTACGGCGGCCGCCTGCATGCTGCCGCCCAGGCCGGGCGCCCACACTTCCAGGGCGGCGAGTCCCGCGGTGGAGATGCCGAGTCCGACCAGTGCCAGACCGCCGCCCTCCCACTGCGCGGTGAACCAGCCGACGCGACCGGCGGCGTGGAAGGTGAGCTGACGGTGCAGTTCGTTGGCGATGACGGTGCTCACGATCGAACCCGCAACGTTCGCGAGCAGCGGACCGACGCCGTGCATGGCGAAGAACAGCAGGACGTAGGTGATATTGCTCGATCCCCCGACCGCCGCGAACCGGATCAGCTGGGCGAAAGTCCGATCACCGCGCAGGTATCCGGCGATCCGACCGATGCGACGCGTCACCGGCGCCGTGTCCAGGACCGTGTTGGGCCCCACCCACGGTGTGTACATGCCGGCGGGCAACATCGGTGTCCGCGGTACTTCCAGAACGGTCATGGTCTATCCGATCCACACTCTGCCTTCGATTGGAACAACGGCGATGGTCATCGCTTCCTTCCCGCCACCGGGTGTTCCGTTCGTCGTGCACGTCAAGGATCCAATGCAAACGCGAACTGGTCAATCGGTATAGGGGAGGGGTTGATCCGACCGTCGGCCTCCTCTCAGTCCCACGGTTCCGGTCGGGGCCTGTACTTCTCTTATGAAGATCTTGTCGAGATCTCCCTCGGTAAAAATGTAACACGAAGCGGAGAGGTGGTCTCCACTTGATTTTGTGTGGTCTGCGAGACACTGGCGGTGACACGCCGGAAAGTGACTCGGCACGGGCCGTGATGAGGGGCACACTGGGCTCGGCGGAATGTTTCGCCCGAAGGCCTGTACGAGAGCGGGGTAGTCAGCATGTATCGCGTATTCGAAGCGCTGGACGAGTTGGTGGCCATCGTCGAGGAGGCGCGTGGCATACCGCCGACCCGGAGTTGCATCGTGCCGCGAGGTGATGTGCTGGAGCTGCTCGACGACGTGCGCGACGCGCTACCGGGTGAGCTGGACGACGCCCAGGACGTCCTCGATCATCGCGACAAGATCGTCTCCGACGCCCGCAACGCGGCCGAATCCACGGTCACCGGCGCCAACGAGCAGGCCGAGCAGACCATCGGCTCGGCCCGCGAGGAAGCCGACCGGATGCTGGCCGATGCCAAGGCGCACGCCGATCGCATGGTCGCCGAGGCGAGCGCGCATGCCGATCACCTGGTGAATTCCGCCCAGACCGAGGCCGATCGCGTTGTCGCGGAGGGCAACGCCGAATTCGAGGCCGTCACCGGGCGGGCGGGCGCCGAGGCCGATCGCGTGATCGAGGCCGGTAAAGCCTCCTTCGAGCGCTCGGTGGCCGAGGGCAAGGCCGAACAGGCCAGGTTGGTCGCCCAGACCGAGGTGGTGCGCGCCGCCCACGCCGAATCGGCGCGCCTCATCGACGGCGCACAGGAAGAGGCGGACCGGATGCGCGACGAATGCGACCACTACGTCGACTCGACGCTGGCCGATCTGGAGGAGACGCTCAGCACGACGCTGCGCACGGTGGGCCGGGGCAGGCACCAGTTGCGTTCCGGCACGGGCTCACCCGACTACGCGAGCGATTTCCGCCGGTAGCCCGCCCGGGGGCGTTTTGATTCGCCCGGGTCACCTCGCGTATTGTCGAGTGGTTGCCCATACCCCTTCGATCGTGAGTGAGTTCGTGATGCCCGCCGGTTCCGGTTCCACATCGCGTTCGCACGCGGCCCAGCGCCGCGAGCCGGACGCGGCATTCGTGCTGGATGTCCGCAGCCTCGGTCGGCGGCCCGGCACCATGAAAGAACTCCGGAGGACGGCGGTCACCGCCGATCGGCTCGGGCTGGAGATGATCGCGGTGCCCGAGGGCGCCGAGGTCGAACTCGACCTGCGTTTGCAGGCGGTCTCGGAGGGCGTGCTCGTCACCGGAACGGTCACCGCGCCGACGGCGGGGGAGTGCTCGCGCTGCCTGGAGCCGTTCACGGATTCGCAGGAGCTGTACCTCACCGAACTGTTCGCCTACCCGGACAGCGCCACCGAGCAGACCACCGAGGACGACGAGGTCTACCGCCTGGTCGACGACACCGTCGATCTCGAGCCGGTGATCATCGACCAGCTCGGTCTGGAACTGCCGTTGCAGCCGCTGTGCACGCCGGAATGCGCCGGGCTCTGCCCGGAATGCGGTGTCAGGATGGCGATTGCGGGTTCCGATCACGGGCATGAGATACTTGACCCTCGCTGGGCCGGGCTGGCGAAATTCGCCCCCGAATCGTCCGGCAGCGCCGGCCCCGATGCGGGCGCGGCCGAGCCGGACCATCAGTAGCAACACCAGTCAGCCGCCGTGGCGAACACCGCCATGGCATGCACACAGGACAGAGGAGAAGTAGTCGTGGCCGTTCCCAAGCGCCGGATGTCCCGTTCCAACACCAGGTCGCGGCGCAGCCAGTGGAAGGCCACCGCGCCGACCCTGATCACCTGCCCGAACCGCGCCTGCGGTGAGAAGACCCTGCCGCATATCGCGTGCCCTTCCTGCGGCACGTACAAGGGCCGTCAGGTCACCTCCGCTGTCTGACAGTTCGATCATTCGTATCGACGTGGCCGTCAGCGAGGACGAAGCCGGTTCGGCCGGTGAACACGTGAGCCTGCTCGAGGCACTCGGTGTCGAGGTGGGGCCGGATCTACTGCGGCTCGCCCTCACTCACCGGTCCTACGCCTACGAGAACGGCGGATTGCCGACCAACGAGCGCCTGGAATTCCTGGGCGACTCGGTGCTCGGCCTGAGCATCACCGAGCGGCTCTACCACGAGCACCCGCACAAGTCCGAGGGTGAGCTGGCGAAGTTGCGTGCCAGCGTGGTCAACATGCACGCGTTGGCCGAGGTCGCGCGGGGTCTCGGCGAAGGCGGTCTCGGTGTGCACCTGCTGCTGGGCAAGGGCGAAGAGCTCACCGGCGGCCGGGACAAGCCGAGCATCCTCGCCGACGGCATGGAATCGCTGCTCGGCGCCGTGCACCTCGAGCACGGTATCGGCGTGGCGCGCGAAGTGGTGCTGCGCCTGTTCGCCGATCTGCTCGAACGCGGACCGCGGATGGGCGCGGGCCTGGACTGGAAGACCAGCCTCCAGGAGCTCACCGCCGAACGCGGTATCGGTGTGCCCAGCTACGAGATCACCTCGACGGGCCCCGACCACGACAAGGAATTCACGGCGACGACGGTGATCGGCGGTGCCTACTACGGGCAGGGCGTCGGTCGCTCGAAGAAGGAAGCCGAGCAGAAGGCGGCGGGCGCCGCCTATCGGGCGCTGACCGCAGACGCCTGACGTGCCCGAACTTCCCGAGGTCGAGGTGGTGCGGCGCGGACTCGCCACACATGTGGTCGGCCGCACCGTGGAATCGGTGACGGTGACCCATCCCCGGTCGGTACGCCGCCACCCCGAAGGCGCCGCGGATCTCGCGGCCAGGCTGACCGGTCTGCGCGTGGAATCCGCGCAACGTCGCGGCAAATACCTCTGGCTCACCTTCGACGAACCCGATACCGCGCTGGTCGTGCACCTGGGTATGAGCGGGCAGATGCTGGTGCAGCCCGCCGTCGCGCCGGTGGAGAAGCACGCGCATATCCGCGCGGCCCTGCACGACGGCGCCGAATTGCGTTTCGTCGACCAGCGCACCTTCGGCGGCTGGGCGCTGGCCCCGCTGGTCGAGGTGGGTGGATCGCTGCTGCCGGAGTCGGTCGCCCATATCGCGCGTGACCCCCTCGATCCGCTGTTCGATCAGGAAGCGGCCGTCGCCGCGCTGCGCGCCAAGAACACCGAGATCAAGCGGGTGCTGTTGGATCAGACCGTGATCTCGGGGGTGGGAAACATCTACGCCGACGAGTCGCTGTGGCGCGCTCGCATCCACGGCAATCGTCCGGCCTCCGGGCTGACGCGCCCCGCCTTGCGCACTCTGCTCACCGAGGTCGGCGCCGTGATGGGCGACGCGCTGGAGGCGGGCGGCACCTCCTTCGACGCGCTCTACGTGAACGTCAACGGGCAATCCGGCTATTTCGAGCGCTCACTGGCCGTATACGGCCGCGAGGACGAACCGTGCCGCCGCTGCGGCGCCCCGATCGTGCGCGAGCGATTCATGAGCCGGTCTTCCTACTCCTGCCCGCGCTGCCAGCGCAAGCCTCACCACCGCTGAGCCGAGCGAGCTACCGTTTCCTCAGGCGGTCGGGATATCGGTCCGGTCGTTGGAGGAAGGATTTATGCGCAAGCTCACGTATTACGTCGCATCCACGATCGACGGATTCATCGCCACCGAGGACGGAGCGGTCGACTTCTTCCCGGTCGGGGGCGACCACGGTCCGGCGATCACCGCGCAGTATCCCGAGACGCTGCCGACCAAGGTGCGCGAGGCGCGGGGGATCGACAAACGCAACGCCAGCTTCGACACGGTGCTGATGGGTCGCAAGACGCACGATTTCGGCGTGCGTACCGGCACGTCGAGTCCGTACGCCCATCTGCGGCAGTTCGTGGTGTCCACGACGTTGCCGGAGAATCCCGATCCCGCGGTCGAGCTGATCGCGCGGGATCCGCTGGCGACGGTGCGCGAACTCAAACGGGAGCCCGGCCTCGGAATCTGGCTGTGCGGCGGCGGGGAGCTGGCGCAGGCGCTGCTGCCGGAAATCGATCAGATCTACCTCAAGCTGTATCCGATAGTGCTCGGGCACGGTAAGCCGCTGTTCGGTGTGGGGACCAGGCTGCCGGACATCACCCGGTACCGGGTGATCACCAGCCGGGTCTTCGAGGACGGGGTGGCCTTCATCAAGTACAGCAAGATTCGATAGTCGCGGTGGCCGGACCGGAGTCGTCGGCCACACCGAGCCCGGCCGCGGCGCCGGGCCCGGTGGAGGCGCTGCGCGAAATCGGTTTCTGGCTCGAACGCGCCCGCGCGCAGACGCATCGGGTGAAGGCGTATCGGCGGGCCGCCGATATCGTCGCCGGTCTGTCCTCCGACGATCGTGAGACGCACCGGGCCGCGCACAGCTGGCAGGAGGTCGCGGGGATCGGGCCCAAGACCGCCGCGGTCATCGAGCAGGCGTATTCCGGCGCGGTGCCCGTCTACCTGACCGAATTGCGCGATGCCGCGACTCCCATCGGTCTCGAGGGCCGATCGATGCGCGCTGCGCTGCGCGGTGATCTGCACACCCATTCGGACTGGTCCGACGGTGGCAGCCCGATCGAGGAGATGATGGGCGTCGCCGCCGCGCTCGGGCACGAATACTGCGCGCTGACCGATCATTCGCCCCGGCTCACGGTGGCCAACGGCCTGTCGGCGGATCGGCTGCGCCGCCAACTGGATGTGATCGCCGAACTGAACGAGCGGGTCGCGCCGTTTCGGATACTGACCGGGATCGAGGTCGACATCCTCGACGACGGCACCCTGGATCAGCGCGCCGATCTGCTGGCCGAACTCGATATCGTGGTGGCGAGTGTGCATTCGCACCTGCGGGCCGATGCCGCGGTCATGACCAAGCGGATGGTCTACGCGGTCGCGAATCCGAATGTCGACGTGCTGGGTCATTGCACGGGACGTTTGGTCGAGGGCGGTCGCGGGACGCGGCCGGAGTCGAGTTTCGACGCCGAAGTGGTGTTCGAGGCGTGCAGGCAGTACGGCACCGCCGTCGAGGTCAACTGCCGCCCGGAACGCCGCGATCCGCCGTCGCGGCTCATTCGGCTCGCCGTCGAGATGGGGTGTTTCTTCTCCGTCGACACCGACGCGCACGCGCCGGGGCAATTGGATTGGCAGGGGTACGGCTGTGAGCGCGCGCTGGCCAACGGCATCGCACCCGATCGGGTGATCAACACCTGGCCGGTGGAGCGACTGATCGCCTGGACGCGCGCCGACGCCGGTTGACCGGACGTGAACAGTCGCCGAACACTGGCACCGCCACCGGGTGGGTAGCCGAATCCGCTCGAAAATGGTTGGCACGCGGGGGTAGTCGAGTTCGCGTGGCAATAATTTCGGGGGAGGGAACCGTCGGTGGGAGATTTTCCGGTCGACACGATACTGGCGCTGATCGGTATCGCGATACCGGTCGCCGCTTTCCTGTGGGAGTTCGTGATCGGCGGACGACGCAGGCTCGGCTATCGCGTGCAGATGGACACGCCGGTCACCGGCGAGGTCGAAGCGGTATTTCCCGGGGTGCTGACGCAGCTGCGCCGCGATGCCGGTGCGCACATGCGCGATCTGTCGATCGTGCTGGTGCGGATCGAGAACAGCGGGACGTCGACGATCGAGGCCGCCGACTATCTGGCCCCGGTCGCCCGGGTCGGATTGCACCTGCGGTTTCCGCAGCGACGGGTGGTCGGTATGGCGGTCACCGAACTGAGCGATCAGGATCTGGCCGACTCCCTCGGGCCCAATTCCGGGATCGGCGTCCGTGAGGACACCGGCGGGCACATCGGCGTGATCGATCTGCCCAAGGTGCCGTTGAATCGCGGCGATCACTACAAGGTGCTCGCGATTCTGCAACGTTCGGAGGGCAGCGGCGAATATCCCGATCCGGTACTGCTCGGCGGGATCAGGCGCGGACGCGTCACCGAGACGCGGAGCCGCACCGGGGTATCACGGGTGATGCTGGCGCTGATGGCCTTCCTGGTGCTGGTGATCGTGGTGCAGTTCGTCGTCGCCCAGGTCGAGCCGCGGCCCGATCCGCTCGACTGCGCGTCCGGAAAACTGACCGTCGTCGGTTCCTCCGCTTTCGAGCCGGTGATCCGCGACGCCGCCACCCAATACGGGAAGCGTTGCACCGGGGCCGAATTCGTCTTCGATTTCGCCGGTACCGAACGCGGACTGGACCGCGTGACCGAGGCGGGCCCCGACCCGTCGCTGATCACCATCAGCGACGGCGCCAAGGGGCCCGGCTATCCAGCGCTGCTCGCCCGCCCGCTCGCGCTGTCGATGTTCACCGTGATCGTGCACAAGGATCTCGGCATCACCGATCTGACCGCGAAACAGATCGACGACCTGTTCCAGGGCAGGATCACCAGGTGGAGTCAGATCGGCGGACCGGACCTGCCCGTGGTGCTGGTGGATCGCACGCCCGGCTCGGGGACTCGCGCACTGTTCGAGCGCAGAATGCTCGGCGGTGGCCGGACCGAACGTCCGCACCGGAGCTGTACGGCGATCAAGGACACCGCGGGCACCTACTGCGACGTCCCGGTGACGAAGGATATGCACAAGGCCGTCGCCGAGATTCCCGGTGCCATCGGCTACAGCGAACTCTCCGAGGCCCGCAAGGCCGATATGCGGATCGTCACCGTCGACGGGGTGGCCGCCGACCGGCAGCGGGCCATCGATCGCTCGTATCCGTTCTGGGGCGTGGAGTACGCCTACAGCAACGGTGACCCGCCCGGCGACTCCCTGGCGGCGAGCTTCCTGCACTACCTGACCGCCGATATCGGGGCCGAGGTGCTGCGCGCACACGGGAACGAGCCGTGCGGCAGCGCGCTGATCGAACCGGGACGCTGCGATCCGAACCGGTGAATCGGGCGTTCACGGCGGCCGATAGCGTCGTCCGCGCACCGGCGGCCGCGCCGACCTGTCGGTGGTGTCGGAGAAGATTCATTCATGACGGAACTTTCGCTGCGTGCGCTGAACCGGACCCTGCTGGTGCGTCAGATGCTGGCCGAGCGGTCCCCGATCGGTCCGCTCGAGCTGGTCCGGCACGTGGTCGCCGTGCAGGGGCAGGAACCCAACTGGCCGTATGTCGGATTGTGGTCGCGGCTGGTGGATTTCGACCACGACGAGCTGGCTGCGCTGCTGCGCGAGCGGATGCTGGTGCGCTCCACCATGATCCGTCGCACCGTGCACCTGGCCGCCGCGCAGGACTTCCGCTGGCTGCGGCCGACCGTGCGCCCGATCGTGCACGCGGCGCTGCGCGCACCCTATTTCCGTGACGAGATCGACGGTATCGACCTCGACGAACTCGCCGTCGTCGGACGCGAGATCCTCGCGGGGAAGACGTTGAGCCGTAGTGATTTCGGGAAGTTGCTCGCCGAGCGGTTTCCCGACCGACTGCCCCGCAGACTCGCGGAATCGGTGGAGATGCTGGTGCCGATGGCGCACGGTCCCGAGACCGGCGAGTGGGGCAGGTGGCGCAATCGCTACGTGACGATGAGCCTGGCCGACGAATGGATCGGCGACCCGATGGGCACCGAGCCCGACCCCGAGCAGTTGATCCTGCGCTACCTGGCCGCCTACGGCCCGGCCACCGTCGCCGATATGCAGGCCTGGGCGGGGGTGACCAGGCTGGCCGAGGTGATCGACGATATGCGCGACCGCCTGCGCGTCTTCACCGACGACAAGCACAA
The DNA here is from genome assembly GCF_019038455.1 of Nocardia noduli. NCBI lineage: Bacteria > Bacillati > Actinomycetota > Actinomycetes > Mycobacteriales > Nocardiaceae > Nocardia > Nocardia noduli. The sequence goes on along the minus strand of NZ_JAFMPL010000023.1, from coordinate 46,736 downwards.
GGTGCTGTTCGACGTCCAGGACGCGCCGCTGGCCGATCCGGACCTGCCCGTGCCGGTCCGTTTCCTGCCCGCCTTCGACAATGCCCTGCTCGGGCACAAGGACCGCCGCCGGATGATCAGCGAGGAGGACCGCGCGCGCACCGCCGCGGAGGCGTCGGCGGGGGTGCCCGTGTACCTGGTCGACGGTTTCGTCCACGGCCGGTGGGCGCTGGACGGCGCCACCGTCCGCGTCATCCCCTGGCATCCCCTCACCCCGGGTGACGAGGAGGCGGTGCGCGCCGAGGCGGCCTCCCTGCTGGGTTTCGTCGCCCCCGGCGAGGACGGAAAGGTGGTCATCGAGCGCTGACGGCCCGGCAACCGTGACCGAAATCTGACGCTCCGGCGCGGGTACTCCCGCATCGCGGCACGACCGGGCACGATCGGGGTATGACACGAGACCGGCGAGTGGCGATGGGCGTGGTACACCGGCCGGAATCGCGCCGGTGGGCGGCATGAGAGTCCTGCTGACCGGCGCGGCCGGGTTCATCGGATCCCACGTCTACCGCGCGCTGACCGGCGCGGGACACGAGGTGGTCCCGATCGACCTCATGGTGCCCGCCGCGCACGGCCCCGACGCGACGACGCCACCGGGTGTGGCGCGCATCGACGTGCGCGACGGCGTCGCGTTGGACGGCGTCCTGCGCGGCATCGACGTGGTCTGCCATCAGGCCGCGGTGGTCGGCGCGGGCGTGAGCGCGCAGGACGCGCCCGCCTACGCCAGTCACAACGATGTCGGCACCGCCGTACTGTGCGCCGCCATGGACCGGGCCGGCTGTCGCAGACTCGTGCTGGCGTCGTCCATGGTGGTCTACGGCGAGGGGCGTTATTTCGGTCGGCGGTGCGGCCGCGTCGAGGTCGAATCTCGTCGACCGGAGGATCTCGCGGCCGGAATCTTCGAATACCGTGGCCCCGACGGCGAATCGCTGACCTGGGACACCGTCGACGAGGACGCGCCGCTGCGGCCGCGAAGTCTGTACGCGGCGAGCAAACTCGCGCAGGAGAACTACGCGGCCGCCTGGGCCGCCGTCACCGGATCGACGGTCGCGGCCCTGCGCTACCACAATGTCTTCGGCCCCGATATGCCCAGGGACACACCGTATTCCGGGGTGGCGGCGATCTTCCGCTCCGCGCTCGAGGTCGGGCAGCCGCCACGGGTTTTCGAGGACGGCGGGCAGATGCGGGATTTCGTGCACGTCGCCGATATCGCGGCCGCGAATCTGGCGGCCGTCGAACGGCCGCTACCCGGTTTCCAGGCGCTCAATATCTCCTCCGGACGCCCGATCTCGATCCTCGAGGTCGCCGCGACCCTGGCCGTGGCGCGCGGCGGACCGCAACCGGTGGTCACCGGCGGCTACCGGGCCGGGGATGTGCGCCATATCGTCGCCGATCCGGGAAGGGCCGCGCGCGCACTGGGTTTCGTCGCGACCGTGGACCCGCTCGACGGTCTGGCCCGCTTCGCCTTCGAGCCGTTGCGTGAGAGCGCGGGAGTGTGCGCGCCGAGCGTATGAGATTCAGTTCTTCGACAGCGGTAATCGCACCTCGAAGCGGCTGCCCCTGTCGCGGTTCTCGACGGTGATGTCGCCGTGGTGTGCCTGGATGAGTCCGGCGGCGATGGCCAGGCCCATACCGCTGCCCGCGGGAACCCCGTCGGCGGCGACCGGGGAACGCGCGGCGGTGCCGCGGTAGGCGACGTCGAAGATGCGGGGCAGATCGGCTTCCGAGATTCCGGGACCGGTGTCGTCGACACGTGCCCACGCCTGTCCGTCGGTGGCGCCCGCCGACAGCGACACCTCACCGCCGGGCGGGGTGTGGGCGATGGCGTTGGAGACCAGGTTGGTGAGTACCCGGCCGAGGGCCTGGTCGCTGGCGGTCACCATGATCCGGTGCTCGGGTTGGTCGGCACGCAGGGTGATGCGGGCGCGTTCGGCGGTGGTCCGATTGGCCGCGAGCACCTCGTCGATGAGTTCGCGCAGGTCCACCGGTTCCAACTCCAGTCGCAGCGCGCCCGCGTTGATCTTCGACATCTCGAACAGGTCGTCGACCATTCTGGACAGCCGGTCGGTCTCGCAGCCGATCTGCGCGGCATAGCCCGCGACATCGTCTCGACCGCTCACGACACCGTCGGCGAGGGCCTCGGCCATCGCCCTGATCCCGGCGAGCGGCGTGCGCAGATCGTGGCTGACCCAGGCGACCAGTTCGCGCCGGGATTTCTCGGCCGCGCGCTCCTGATCCCGGATCTGCTTCTCCCACACGGTTTTGCGCGCCTGCTCGCGCCCGAGCAGAATCGCCGCGGGAACGGTGACGGCCGCGACGACCGCCAGAACCACGGCGGTGCGCTGCAATTCGTGGGTGAACATGAGACCGCTCACGCCGATGATGCCGGCCAAGGTCGCCAGTGTCGGGATCAGGACGAGCACGGCCATGCTGACCGTCAGCGACCGATTGCTGTTGGCGCGCAGTATCAGCGCGCCGATCAGCACCACCGGCACCGAACAGGCGAGCGAGAACGCGATCAGCGCGAAGGTGTCCTCAGGCATGGTTTCCTCCGGAATCGGTGCGTCCCCAGGCGTAGCCGCGCCCCCAGACGGTGTCGATGCGGTGCCGGTCGCCGAGTTTGGCGCGCAACCGCTTGATATGCACGGTGACGGTGGACAGATCGCCGAAATCCCAGCCCCACACCCGCGCGAGCAGTTCCTCCCGGCTGAAGACCTCGCCCGGATGTTTCAGCAGGAAGACCAGCAGGTCGAGTTCGCGCGGGGTCAGGTCGACGGGTTTGTCGTCGACCAGTGTCAGGCGCGCGGCGGGACGCACCTCGATGGGTCCGTCGCGCAGCACCTGGTGACCGTTCTCGCGGACCGGTTGCGCGCGCCGCAGCACCGAGGCCACCCGCAGCGCCAACTCGCGCGGGCTGAACGGTTTGGTCACGTAGTCGTCCGCGCCCGCCTCCAGTCCGAGAACCCGGTCGTCCTCGTCGCCGAGTGCGGTGAGCAGGATGATCGGGGTGTCCGGGCGCGGACCGGACCGGATCGCCCGGCAGATCTCGATCCCGTCGGGCGCGGGCATCATCACGTCGAGTACCGCGAGTTCCACCGCGTCGCCCTCCTCGGCCAGCGCGGCCGTCGTCGTCGCGCCGTCGACGGTTTCGCGCACGGTGTGCCCGTCGCGTTCCAGGTAGCGCCGGACCACGTCCCGGACGACGGGATCGTCGTCGGCGATGAGAATGCACATGGTGTCACCAATTCGTCAGGACCAGATGGACGAGCGCGAGCGTGCCCGCCGCCTGGATCGCGAGCCAGACCCTGGCGTGGGACCGGGGCAGGAAAGCTGTCGCGGCGAGCAGCCACACATCGAACGGTAACCAGATCCGCTCGGTTTCGGCTTTGCTGAGTCCGCTGATGTCGGCGGCGACGATCGCGCACAGTGTGGCGGCGACCAGTAGCGCCGCCGGGTCGAGTGCCCGCAGCGTGCGCGGGGCCAGGGCCCGGGCCAGACCCGCCGCGGTGGCGAGCCCGACCGCGCACAGTGTGGCGGCGAGATTGCCCCACCAGTAGTACGAGTAGGGACGTTCGGTGGCGATCCCCTGGTAGTAGCGTTCGATCACCAGGTGGTAGCCGTCGAACCACCAGAATCCCGAGACGGTGAACGCCGCGGCCACCGCCAACGCGCCCGCCGCCGCGGGGAGCAGCGGGCGCACGGTGCGTCCGGCGATCAATACCGCCACCGCGGGGAAGGCCATCAGCACCAGGCCGTAGTTGAGGTAGATCCCTAGCCCGAACAGCACACCGGCGGAAACGGCGATCAACGGTCGCCACCCGCGTTGTGGAGCGGTGATCGGGGTCTCGGCGGCACCGCGGGTGGAGCGGCCACGACCGGCGCGTTGCGAGACGGCGAACTCGACGGCAGATATCTCTCGGCTCGGGGTGCGCGCCGGGCGGGAGCGGGTCGCGATCGCGAGCAACGCCACCGCCCACGCGGTGACACCGGCGAACATCGCGTCGGCGGAGACGGCGATCCAGATCGCGGCGGGCGCGAGCGCCAGGTACGGCAGCGCGGTGCGCGCGCGTTCCTCGGCGCCCAGTGCCCGCAGCGTCACCGCCACCGCGACCACGGTGCTCGTGCCGATCAGGAGGCAGGCCGTCGCCGCCCAGGTCCCGCCGCCGAGACCGATCCGGTCCAGGGCGACGAAGAACAGCAGCGCGGCGGGCGGATGCCCGGAGACGTGCGTGGTCCACGAATCCGGCTGGAAATCGAGGATGCGGTCCGAGAAACCTTGCAGCGCAGCGGGAATGTCGGTGATGCCGGGCACCTCGCTCAGGTATTCGTGACCGTCGGTCAGGTGGTCGGCGAAGCCGCGCCGCCATCCGTCGACCATGGCGAGCGCGAAGGCCCAGGCCAGCGCGGTGAGCCAGGCCGTCACGAGCAGCCCCCGCCACGGGAGCCGTGCCGCCAGGTCCGGTCCCCGGAGGATCACCAGGCAGGCCACGAGGACGGCCGGACCCGTTCCCCAGCCGATATGCGGTAGCCAGTTCCCGAAGATCGGCGCCGAGCCCGCGTACAGCGTGGCCCGCCACTGTTCGCTGTGGATTCGCGGCACGATGAAGGCCGCGGCGACCAATACGGCGGCGATCCCCGCGGCGGCGATCTCGCCCCGCCACCGGAATCCCGGCTGCTCCGCTGCTTCCTGTTCGATGGCGTCCCTGACGTCGTGCACGGCTCTCACCCTAGGGTGCCGACAGGGCGGTTACCGCAGTTCCAGACCACTTTTCAGGCACCGTCACTGTTTCGTCACAGGATTTCGACCGCCGATCGAGCCCGCACCGCATAGCGTCGAACCGTGACCGAAGCCCACGTTGATCCGCACGGAGTGACCGTGGTTATTCCGTGTCGAGACGAAGCTGAATCATTGCCGGATGTCCTGGCGGCGATCCCCGCCGGCTATCACGCGCTGGTCGTCGACAACGGGTCGACCGACGGCACCGACGCCGTCGCCCGCAGTCGCGGCGCGACCGTGGTCCGCGAGGAACGCCCCGGATACGGCTCGGCGGTGCAGGCGGGTATCCACGCGGCCCGCACCGAACTGGTCGCGGTACTGGACGGCGACGGGTCGATGGATCCCGCCGAACTGCCCGATCTCGTCGAATTGGTCCGTGGCGGAGCCGATCTCGCGGTGGGGCGGCGTCGCCCGGTCGGCGCGGGGGTGTGGCCGTGGCACGCGCGGATGGGCAATATCCTGATCGCCCGCAGGCTGCGGCGCAGGTACGGACTCCCCGTGCACGATATCGCCGCCATGCGGGTGACCCGGCGCAGCACGGTGCTGTCGCTGGGGCCGCTGCATCCCCGTTCCGGATATCCGCTGGAACTGCTGGTCGGGGCGGCCGGTTCGGGATGGCGGGTCGTCGAACGGGATATCAGCTATCGGCCCAGGTCGGGCGGCCGGTCCAAGGTGTCGGGATCGTGGCTCGGCACGGTGCGCGCCACCAGGGATTTCCTGGCGGTGCTGCGATGACCGGCCGCGAGACGACGCTGCTCGTCATCGCCAAGGCGCCGATCGCCGGATTCGCCAAGACCAGGCTGACCCCGCCGCTCGATCCGCGCGCGGCGGCCCGGGTGGCCGCGGCGTCGCTGCTCGACACTCTCGACGCGGTGACCCGCAGCGGGGTCACCCACCGGGTGGTCGCGTTCACCGGTGATCTCGCCGCCGCCGAACGCGGTGCGGAATTGGCGCGGGCCCTGGACGAATTCATCGTATTTCCGCAGCGCGGAATAGATTTCGGGACCAGGCTCGCCAACGCGCACGCCGACGCAGCCCGATTCGGCGCGCCCGTTCTCCAGATCGGGATGGACACCCCGCAGGTCGGGCCCGATGTGCTCGGCGCCGCCGCACGGCAGCTGGCCGACGACGATTCGGCATTGCTCGGACCGGCCGAGGACGGCGGATGGTGGGCGCTCGGTCTGCCCGTGCCGCAGCCGGCGCATCTGCTCGCGGGGGTGCCGATGTCGACCCCGCGCACCGGCGAGCTGACCCGTGACATGGTGCGCCACTGCGGGTTCCGGGTGCGCGACCTGCCCACCTTCCGGGATGTGGACACCTTCGCCGATGCCGTGGCGGTGGCCGCGGTCTCCGGTGGACGTTTCGCCGCGACCGTCGACGCCGTGCGCGAACACGGGCTGGTGAGGCGGTGAGCGGCACCGATTTCGACGTGTTCGATCGCATGCTCGCGGGCGAGCGATGTTGGATACGCAGCGACGACGGGATGCGTCATCGACTGCCGACCCGGCGCTGGCTCGGGCTGTCAGGCGCCGAGCACCGCGCGGATTCCGCGCTGACCGCCTGCTGTGACGGACCGACGCTCGACCTGGGCTGCGGTCCGGGCAGGCTCGTCGCGCGATTGCTGCGGCGCGGGGTGCTCGCCCTCGGTGTCGACATCTCGCCCGCGGCGGTGCACATCACCAGGTTCCGTGGCGCGCCCGCGCTGCATCGCGATCTGTTCGGCCCGCTACCGGGAACCGGACGCTGGGCGTATGCCCTGCTGGCCGACGGCAATATCGGCATCGGCGGTGATCCGGGGCGCATCCTCGCGCGCACCGCCGAACTGCTCGCCCACGACGGGCTGGCCATCGTCGAATTCGCCGTTCCAGGAACAGGTGTGGTGACCCGCCCGATCCGGCTGGAATCACGGTCCGGGGTCGGCGCGTGGTTCCCCTGGTCCCGCGTCGGCATCGAACACGCGGACGAGGTCGCGGCCGGGGCGGGCCTTCGAGTGGTCGGCACGGCCTCGGTGGACGGCAGACATATCGGGTGGTTACGGCGTGATCCAGAGGCGGAGCAGGTGCGTTGCGATGAGTTCCGGTGACATCGATTCCAGCCCGGAGGGTTCGGACTTCCGGCGGGTGCGCGAGTGGTCGCGGATCTCGCGTGCGCGGGGGCCCGAGGTCGCGAGCCGGGTCGGCATCGCGCTCGGCGTCGCGATCCTGATCTGTTTCTGCACCGGTCTGATCAGTCACGGCATCCAACATCCGCCGGACTGGTTCCGGTGGCCCGCGCATCCGGTCTGGCTCTACCGGTTCACCCAGGGACTGCACGTCGTCTCCGGGGTGGCCGCGATACCGCTTGTCGTGGTGAAACTCTGGGCGGTCTATCCCCGGCTGTTCCAGCGTCCGCTGTTCGGCTCACCGCTGCGCGCCCTGGAACGCGGATCGATCGCACTGCTCGTCGGAGCGGTCCTGTTCGAACTGTCGACGGGACTGCTCAATATCGCCCAGTGGTACCCGTGGAAATTCTTCTTCCCGACCGCGCACTACGCGATGGCCTTTATCGTCGCCGGTGCGCTGGCGGTACACCTCGCGGTGAAGTTGCCGGTCATCAGGGCGGCGCTGAGTCGTCCGCTGGATTCGGAGGCGGGGGCCGTGCCGGGCACCGCGGTCGGGCCGCGTCGTGGCGTGGAGGCCGGTCGGCCCGTCGAGGCATCGGGCGGGTCGCCCGGAACGTCGGAGCCGTCGGACACCGACATTGCTGGTGGACAGCGTAGTTCGCGGCGGACGGTGCTCGCGGCGGCGGGGGTGTCGGCGGGATTGGCCGCGGTCGCGGTCGCCGGACAGAGCGTGCCACTGCTGCGGCGCCTGTCCTTCGCCGCGCCGCGCAGCGGGCAAGGGCCGCAGGGGCTTCCGGTGAACCGATCGGCCACGGCGGCCGGTGTGCGCGACAGCGCGCGGGATCCCGCGTATCGGCTGCGGGTCGTCGTGGGGGAGCGCAGTAGGGAATTCAGCCGCGACGAGTTGTCGGCATTGCCGCAGACCACGGCGACACTGCCGATCGCCTGCGTCGAGGGATGGAGTGCGTCGGCGGACTGGTCCGGGGTGCGGCTGCGCGACCTGCTCGAGGCCGTCGGTCCGTATCCGGGCGGTGCGGTCGGCTTCGCCTCGCTGGAGACCGGCGGCATCTATCGCACGTCGTTGCTACCGCAACCGCATGTGGTCGCCTCGGACACGCTGATCGCGTTGACGCTCAACGGCGAGACGCTGGATCTGGACCACGGCTACCCGTGTCGCCTGATCGCACCGAACCGGCCCGGCGTGCTCCAGACGAAATGGCTGTCGAGTATCGAGGTGCGCGCGTGACCGCCGTACGCGTCGCGCTGGTCGCGGCCGGATTGTGGCTCGGCTGGCACGGCATCGGCCTGTTGTTCGATCTGAGCCGCCCCGATCTGGTGTCGGTGCTCCTCTGGTTCGCGGCCGCGATCCTGGTGCACGACGGGATCTTCGCGCCGCTGTGCGCCCTGACCGGGGCGACGGCGCGCTACTACCTGCCGCGCACCTGGTGGGGTCCGATCGCCTGCGGTGCGGTCTGCACTGTCGCGGTACTGCTGATCACCGCCCCGGTCCTGCGCCGCGGCGGGGCCGTCGCGGACAACCCGACCGTGCTCGACCGCGACTATCCGCTCGGCCTCACCGTCGCGCTGGCCCTGATCTGGATTCTCGTGCTCGCCGTGGGAACGGCAGGACACCTGCGCTCCCGACGTTCCCACGGCACCACCGCGACAAGGAGTACACCGTGACCGGATTCGACGATTCGAGCAAGTCCGCGCACGGCAACCAGCGCTCCGAATGGGACGCCGGTTGCCGATTCGATTTCGAGAACCCCGAATACCGCTGAATCGAGGTCGGCGGGCTACCGTGCCGCGCCGGTCCCCGTCGGCGCGACGATCGCGCCCACGTCCACGCCCGCCCGCGGAATCCCCTCGAGGAAATCCGCGCCGAGGGCCTGGCTCGGGGTGTGTGCTCCGGCGGGGACGGATTCGGCCGCGGCCAGTGTCCGCACCGCGTGCAGGGCGCTGGCGGCGGTGAAATCGTAGGTGTTGGCGACCACGAGGCTCAGTTGCCTCGCCTGCCCGGCGGGATCGGTGACCTCGGCCCACAGTTCGCTGCGGGTGTCGGCGCGGGTGTTCTCCGACGGTCCGGTGATCGCCGCCGCGATCCCGCGATCGAGCAGTTTCGCGACGCCGGGCAGGCGTAGCGTCGCGCGCACGACGGGATCGACGCGACGGAGGAATCCGCCGAACGGGATTCGGGTGAAGTCGGTGATATTCGCGATGCCGGTGGAGCGGTACGCGCTGCTGATGTCACCGAGCGGAATGCTGTGGACGGTGACCTCTTCATCGGTCAACCGGACCCGGCGGGAGCGATGCGCGGTCGCGACCGACACCAGGTCACCGTCGGCGCGCACCCGCCCGCCCGCCTGCGCGCCCTCCAGCGCGGTGCGCAGGGTTCCGCGACTGAATCCGCCCCGGCTGACCAGGGCGATATCGAGGTGGGTGGCGGTCGGCAGTTCCCTGGCCAGGCGCACCGCGAGGTATTCGGTGGGCACGACGTCGAATCCCACACCGGGCACGAGCGCGACCCCGGCCGCCACCGCCGCGTCGTGCAGCCCGTACAGCGCCTCGAAGACGTCGACCTCGCCGGTGACGTCGGTGTAGTGGGTGCCGGTGCGCAGGCAGGCCCGCGCCATCGGCAGGGCCGTCGCCGAGAACGGGCCCGCGCAGTGCGCGACGATATCGACATCGGCGAGCGCCGCGTCCAGCCCGGCGCTGTCGGCGAGATCCACCACGACGAACGGCAGATCCAGTCGTCGCGCGACCGCGCCCACGGCTTTCGCGTTGCGGCCCGCGAGTACCGGCCGCTCACCGGCGGCGACCGCGCGCTCGGCCAGCAGCCCACCGATGTAGCCGTTCGCCCCGTAGATCATCCACGTCATGCCGGTCTCGGTCCTCTCCGCTGGTTGCCCGGTATGAACTACCGGTACTGACAAACTGTAACTTGTTCCCCGGGTCGGACATGGCCCGCACGCCGGCCTCGAATCCGACCGCTCGGGGACGGCCGAAGGCGGGTGCGGGTTCGACCCGGTGCGGTTCGCCCGGTAGCGCCGGTCCGGCCCGCTCACCTCACGAGGTGAGCGGGCCGTGTTCCGTCGAGACCTCAGCCCCGGTAGGGATAGGCGTGGTCGAGTGCCAGGTTGAGTTCGACCACGTCCACGGTCGGTTCGCCGAGGAATCCGAGCACGCGGCCGGAGGTGTTCGCCTCGACCAGGTCGGACACCCGCTGTTCGGAAATGCCGCGGGCCCGAGCGATTCTCGCGATCTGGATGGTCGCGTATTCCGGGGAGATGTGCGGATCGAGCCCGCTGCCGCTCGCGGTCACGGCGTCGGCGGGGACGGCGGGTTCGGTAGGCCCGTCGCCACGGATCGGGACGATACGGCCTTCGGTGTAGCCGCCGAGTTCGCTCGCGCACTGCACTTCGACGCCGTGGTAGCGCTCCAGGAACGGGGTCGGATGTCGCGAGCACAGTTCGTTGACGCTGTAGACCGCCACCGGCCGCGAGACCTGCCCGTCGGCGTCGCGCGGCCCGATGACCGAAAGGACAGCGCCGATACCGTCCTCGGTGCAGAACGGACGGCGACCGTCGACCCCCTCGCGGTCGGCGATCTCCTTGCTCCGCGCGCAGACGGTGGTCAGCAGGCCGGGTTTCGTCTCGGTATCGCCCGCCTCGCCGGTGACGGTGACGTCGCGGATATCCTCCGGCCCGAGGTTGGACGCCGAGGTGGACAGCGGGTCGTACCCGTCACCGGTGCCCTCGGTGAGCTCCCCGGCCGCCGACGGCCTGCTCTGGAAGTACTGCACGAGCGCCGCGCCGTCGGCACCGGTGAACGGCTGGCCGATCAGACTGCTGCCGACGACCTTCCCGTCCACCTCGATCAGCGAGCCGTCGGCCCGGTCTTTCAGGCCCGGTACCTGCCCGACCGCGAAAACCACCACCGGATAGACGATTCCGGTGATCGCGGTGAGTACGAGCAGCGCGCGCAGCGCTGCCAGATGCTGACGCACCCATGTCGACATACGCATTTCAGGACATCCCTGGGAGGAGTTGGACGAGCAGATCGATGATCTTGATGCCGAGGAACGGCGCGACGATGCCGCCGAGGCCGTAGACGGTCAGGTTGCGGCTCAACAGTTTCGACGCGTGCGCCGGCGTGTAGCGCACACCCCGCAGCGCCAGTGGGATCAGGGCGACGATGACGAGGGCGTTGAAGATCACCGCCGACAGGATCGCCGATTGCGGACTGGCCAGGCGCATCACGTTGAGTGCGTCCAGACCGGGGAACAGCCCGACGAACAGGGCGGGCAGGATCGCGAAATACTTGGCGATGTCGTTCGCGATCGAGAACGTGGTGAGCGCGCCACGGGTGATCAGCAACTGTTTGCCGATCTCCACGATCTCGATCAGTTTGGTCGGGTCCGAATCCAGATCGACCATGTTCCCGGCCTCTTTGGCCGCGGAGGTGCCGGTATTCATCGCCACGCCGACATCGGCCTGCGCGAGCGCCGGCGCGTCGTTGGTGCCGTCGCCGGTCATCGCGACCAGCCGCCCGCCGTCCTGCTCCTTCTTGATCAGCGCCAGTTTGTCCTCCGGCGTGGCCTCGGCGAGGTAGTCGTCGACACCGGCCTCGTCGGCGATGGCCTCGGCGGTCAAGGGATTGTCGCCGGTGATCATGACGGTGCGGATGCCCATTCTGCGCATCTCGTCGAACCGTTCCCGCATGCCCGGTTTGACCACATCCTTCAGGTGGACGACACCCAGCAGCCGGGCCCGGCCCTCGGCCACCTCCGCGACGACCAGCGGCGTACCGCCGGACGCCGATATGCCGTCGACGATGACGCCGAGTTCCACGGGAACCGCACCGCCCTGTGACCGGACCCATTCGGTGACGGCGCCCGCGGCCCCTTTGCGCAACCGGTGATCACCGGCGAGGTCGACTCCCGACATGCGGGTCTGTGCGGTGAATTCCACCCAGGTCGCGCCGGTCAACTCGCCCGCAGTCCGTTCACGTTTGTTGTAGACCTGTTTGGCGTACACCACGATCGAGCGGCCCTCCGGCGTCTCGTCGGCGAGGCTGGAAAGCTGCGCCGCGTCGGCCACCTCGTCGTCCGGAATGCCCGGCAGCGGAACGAATTCCGCGGCCTGGCGGTTGCCGAGGGTGATGGTGCCGGTCTTGTCGAGCAGCAGGGTGTTCACATCGCCCGCGGCCTCCACCGCACGACCCGACATGGCCAGCACATTGCGCTGGACCAGCCGGTCCATGCCCGCGATGCCGATGGCGGAGAGCAGTGCGCCGATGGTGGTCGGGATCAGGCAGACCAGCAGCGAGACCATGACGATGCCGGTGATGCCGTGCGCGTCCAGCGCGGAGGTGTCGGGAACACCGGGGTTGTTCGCCTTGGAGTAGATCGCCAGCGGCTGCAAGGTCACCACGGCGAAGACGAAGATGATCGTCAGCGCGGCGAGCAGGATGTTCAGCGCGATCTCGTTCGGCGTCTTCTGCCTGCTCGCGCCCTCGACCAGGGCGATCATCCTGTCGAGGAAACTATGGCCCGGTTCCTGGGTGATCCGCACGACGATCCGATCGGACAGCACCGTGGTGCCGCCGGTCACCGCGGACCGGTCGCCGCCGGATTCCCTGATCACGGGCGCGGATTCGCCGGTGATGGCCGACTCGTCCACCGAGGCGATGCCTTCGACGACGTCACCGTCGCCGGGGATGACCTGCCCGGCCTCGACGACGACGTGGTCGCCGCGCCGCAGTTCCGGTGCGCCGACGCGTTGTTCGATCACGCGGCCGCCCGGTGTCCAGTCGGCGAGCCTGCGTGCGATGGTGTCGGTCTTGGCTCTGCGCAGCGCGTCGGCCTGGGCCTTGCCCCGGCCCTCGGCCACCGCTTCGGCCAGATTCGCGAAGATCACCGTCAGCCACAGCCATACGACGATCGCCCAGGCGAAGAAGGCGGGGTCGGCGATCGCGAGCACCGTCGACCAGAGCGCGCCGATCTCGACGATGAACATCACCGGATTGCGCCACATGACGCGCGGGTCGAGTTTGCGGACCGCGTCGGGCAGCGAGGTCAGCAGCATCCTCGGTTCGAGCGCGCCCCGTGCAACGCCTCCGCGTCGCTGATCGGACTTGTTTTCCATGACGGCACTGGTCATTTCAGTGGATTCCTTCGGCGAGCGGCCCGAGCGCGAGAGCGGGCAGGAAGGTGAGCGCGACCAGGATCACCGTCACGCCGGCGACCATGCCGACGAATTGCGGCCGGTGCGTCGGCAGGGTGCCGATCGACGCGGGGGTGGTGCCCTGCCGGGCCAGCGACCCGGCGAGTGCGAGGACGAAGATGATCGGCAGGAACCGGCCCAACAGCATGGCCAGGCCGAGCGCGGTGTTGTACCACTCGGTGTCGACGCTCAGACCGGCGAAGGCGGACCCGTTGTTGTTGGCCGCCGAGGTGAAGGCGTACAGCACTTCCGAGAGTCCGTGCGGGCCCGCATTGAGCATGCTCGCCCGCTGGCCCGGCAAGGCCATCGCCAGCGCGGTGCCGACCAGCACGATCAACGGGCTGATCAGGAAATACGCTGCGGCCAGCTTGATCTCGCGCGGTGTGATCTTCTTGCCCAGGTATTCCGGGGTGCGCCCGACCATGAGACCCGCGACGAAAACGGTGATCACCGCGAGGATGAGCATGCCGTAGAGCCCGGAACCCGTACCGCCGGGCGCGATCTCGCCCAACTGCATATCGACCATGGTCATCATGCCGCCGAGGCTGGTGTACGAGTCGTGGAACGAGTCGACAGCACCGGTCGAGGTGAGCGTGGTCGAGGCCGCGAAGGTCGCCGAATTCGCCACGCCGAAGCGGGTTTCCACGCCTTCCATGGACGCGCCGATCGCGGTCGGCACGGTGCCGTGATGCTGGAGTTGGAAGAGGTTGGTGAGACTCACGCCGACCAGCGCGATGGTGCCCATCACCGCCACGATCGCGTAGCCCTGTTTGGTGCTGCCGACCATACGGCCGAAGGTGCGCGGTAGCGAGAAACTGATCAGCAGCAGCAGGAAGATCTCGATCCAGTTCGTCCACGCCGTCGGATTCTCGAACGGATGGGCGGAATTCGCGTTGTAGAAACCGCCACCGTTGGTGCCGAGTTCCTTGATGACCTCCTGGCTGGCCACCGGCCCGCCCGGAACGGTCTGTTGCCCGCCGTTGAGTGTCGAGGCCACCTGGTCGTGCAGGTGGAAGTTCTGTACGACGCCACCCGCCACCAGCACGATCGCGAAGACGAACGCGAGGGGCAACAGGATGCGGATCGTGCCGCGCACCAGATCGACCCAGAAATTGCCGAGTTCACCGGTATGCCTGCGCGCGAAACCGCGCACCAGCGCCACGGCGACCGAGATGCCCACGGCCGCCGACACGAAATTCTGCACCGCCAGACCGGCCATCTGCACCAGATGTCCCTGGGTGGATTCGCCGGAATACGCCTGCCAGTTCGTATTGGTCACGAAGCTGACCGCGGTGTTCCAGGCCAGCGCGGGAGTCATCTCGGTGCCGGGATCGGTCAGGTGCAGCGGCAGTCCGCGCTGGAGCAATTGCAGGAAGTACAGGAACAGGATGCCGACCGCCGAGAAGGCGAGCACGCTGCGCGCGTAGACGCCCCAGGTCATCTCGACCTCGGGTTTCGCGCCGATGGCCCGGTAGATCAGCCGTTCGGCCCTCGAATGCCGGTCGCCGTTGTAGACCCGGTACATGTAGTCGCCGAGCGGTACGTGCACCAGGGCGAGCGCGAGGACCAGGGAAGCGACGAACGCGATCCCCGCCGTTGTCGTGTTCACCTAGAACCTCTCGGGAAAGAGCAATGCCGCCACCGTGTACAGCGCGACGAGGACGGCGAGCACGAGACCGACCAGATTCGCGATCACAGCTTCTCCACCGCCCGCTGGATCAGGCCGAGCAGTGCGAACACCGCCACGGTGAGCACCGTGAAAATCACGACAGACATGAACAATCAACCTCCGTTCGCACTCCCCTCATGGAGTGCGCACCGGTGAGTCAAGTCCGTGAAAGGGCCGTCGCCGCGCTTCCTTACGGGTTCTTGGCGGTCCGGCGGCAGGCCTTGACGTCTCGTTGACGGGGCGTGCCGCGTGTGGAAAGAGTCCGTCAAGGCCGGGCGCGATCCCGTCAAGACGTCGTAAAGACCGCGCTCGTCGCCGGACACCGGGGGTAGGAACGACATCGAGAGGCCGAGCGGACATCCCAGCGCGACCCCGGTGTTCGAAAGGAAGTCGGTCGTGGCGGTCACCCTCGTCGTGGGGTTCGTACTCTGCGCGCTGTTGATAAGGACATCGCAGGTGGCGGCCGGTGATCGTGGCGTCGGTCGCCGAGGAACGAAGCTCGCGACAGACCGTGTTCGCAACGGTGGCCGCGCGTCGTGGCGCGCGATGATGGACGAGTGAAACGCGGTCAGCTTCGCATCTACCTGGGTGCGGCACCGGGGGTCGGCAAAACCTTCGCCATGCTGGGCGAAGCGCATCGCCGCGTCGAACGCGGTCGCGATGTGGTGGCCGCGTTGGTCGAGACCCACGGCCGGGCCAAGACCGCGGAACTTCTCCAGGGAATCGAGCGCATCCCCACCAAGCCGATCACCTATCGCGGCGCCGAATTCCGGGAACTCGACGTCGAGGCGGTGCTGCGCCGCCAACCCTCGGTCGTGCTCGTCGACGAACTGGCCCATACGAACGCGCCGGGCAGCAGGCACGAGAAGCGCTGGCAGGACATCGAGGAACTACTCGACGCCGGTATCGACGTCATCTCGACGGTGAACGTGCAACATCTGGAGAGCCTCAACGACGTCGTCGAGCAGATCACCGGAGTCGAACAGCGCGAAACCGTTCCCGACGCGGTCGTGCGCGGCGCGGAACAGGTCGAACTGGTCGACATCACCCCGGAAGCGTTGCGGCGCAGGCTTTCCCACGGCAACGTGTATGCCGCGGACAAGGTCGACGCCGCGCTGCGCCACTACTTCCGTCAGGGCAATCTGACCGCGCTGCGCGAACTCGCCCTGCTCTGGCTGGCCGATCAGGTGGACGCGGCGCTGGCGAAGTACCGGGCCGACCACAAGATCACCGATCTGTGGGAAGCGCGCGAGCGCGTCGTGGTCGCGGTGACCGGCGGTCCGGAATCGGAGACCGTGGTCCGGCGCGCGAGTCGCATCGCGACGAAATCGAGTGCCGATCTCGTCCTGCTGCACGTGGTGCGCGGTGACGGGCTGGTCGGCGTCTCCGCGGCGCGGATGGCGAGGCTCCGTGATCTCGCGGCCAGTCTCGACGCGTCGCTGCACACGGTGACCGGCGACAATGTGCCCGCCGCGCTACTGGAATTCGCCCGCGAGGTGAACGCGACCCAGTTGGTGCTCGGCACCTCGAGGCGGTCGCGCTGGGCCAGGATCTTCGACGAGGGCATCGGGTCGACCGTGGTGCAGCGGTCGGGGAAGATCGACGTCCACATGGTCACCCACGAGGAGGCCAACCGCGGCCAGCGTCGGCGGTCCATCGCACCCCGGCAGCCGGTGACGGCCTGGCTAGCCGCGGTCCTCGTGCCGCTGGCGGTCTGCGGGATCGGCGCCGCGTTCCTGGACGGGTACCTCGAACTCGGCGGTCTGAGCGCGATGTTCTTCATCGGCGTGGTCGCGGTCGCTCTCTTGGGCGGCGTCGTGCCCGCGGCGTTCTCGGCGCTGTTCTCCGGACTGCTGCTGAACTGGTTCTTCGCCGACCCCCGCTACAGCCTGACCATCGCCGAACCCGACAGTTTCGTCACCGTGGTGGTATTGCTGATCGTCGCGGTCGCGGTGGCGGCCCTGGTCGATGTCGCGACCGAACGCACGGGCCAGGCGCGCAAGGCCTCTCGGCAGGCCGAACTGCTGACGATGTTCGCCGGCGCGATACTGCACGGCGCCGACCTGCCCAAACTGCTGGAACAGGTGCGCGAGACCTACGGGTTTCGCGCGGTCGCCATGATGTGCGGTGACGTGGTGGTCGCGGAGGTCGGGGTCGATCCGCCGCGCCGGGTCGCCGATGCCGAGACCGTCGTCGAAGCCGGTGACACGACCAGCGCGTTGCTGCTCGCGGGATCCGCGCTGTCGGCGGGTGACCGGCCGGTGCTGACCGCCGTCGCGAACCAGGCGGCGGGTCTGGTGCGACAGGCGCGACTGGCCGAGGAGGCGAGCGCGGCGGCGGCACTCCTGGAAGCGGACCGGTTGCGCCGGGCGCTGCTGTCGGCGGTCAGCCACGATCTGCGCACCCCGTTGGCCGGGGCGAAGGCCGCCGTCTCCAGTCTGCGAAGCGACGATGTCGAATTCTCGCCCGAGGACACCGCCGAACTGCTGGAGGCCGTCGAGGAGTCGGTGGATCAACTGACCGCGCTGGTCGGCAATCTGCTGGACTCGTCGCGCCTGGCCGTCGGCGTCGTGACGCCGCGGGTGCACCGGATCTATCTGGACGAGGTGGTGCATCGCGCGCTGGTCAGCGTCGGGATGGGTGCGCGTGGACCGCGCCGCGCCGCCATGGATCGGGTCGAGGTGGCGGTGGGCGAGGTCTCGGTGCTCGCCGACAGCGGCCTGCTGGAACGGGTGGTCGCCAACCTGATCGACAACGCGTTGCGGCACTCCGGACGCGACACCCCGATCCGGGTGACGGCGGAACGGGTCGGCGACCGGGTCTCGCTCACGGTCGTCGACGTCGGCCCCGGCATCCCCCGCGGTGCCGAGGAGCAACTGTTCGAACCGTTCCAGCGCCTGGGCGATCACGACAACACCACCGGTGTCGGATTGGGGCTGTCGGTGGTGCGCGGTTTCGTCGAGGCGATGGACGGCACGGTGCACGCCGAACCGACGCCGGGTGGTGGGCTGACGATGGTCGTCGATCTGCCCGCCGACCCGGAGACGTCGGCCGGGTCCGCGTCCGTCGGGACGGCGTCGCGGACCGCGACGGGCGCGACGGAACAGACGCCCGAGGTGGTTCCCGCCGATGTCGCGTCGGCGCCGAACCCCGTCGACGAGCGTGAAGGCGGTGGCCGATGATGACAACGACCGTGATCGAACGGGCCACGGCGCAGTATCCGGAGAGGCGGAGCGAAGTCTCGATGACCGAAACGAAGCAGGACGGCCCGTCGATCACGGTGCTGGTCGTCGACGACGAACCGCAGATCGTGCGGGCGCTGCGCATCAACCTGTCGGTGCGCGGCTACGAGGTGATCACCGCGGGCAGCGGCGCGGCGGCATTGCGCGCGGCGGCCGAAAGGCATCCCGACGTGGTGATCCTCGATCTCGGGCTGCCCGATATGGACGGGATCGAGGTGTTGGCCGGGCTGCGCGGCTGGACGGAGATCCCGGTGATCGTGCTCTCGGCCCGCACCGATTCCGCCGACAAGGTCGAGGCGCTGGACGCGGGCGCCGACGACTACGTCACCAAACCCTTCGGCATGGACGAACTGCTCGCCAGGCTGCGCGCGGCCGTTCGGCGCGGCGCGGCCGCCTCGGCCGATTCCGACGATCCGGTGGTGGTGACCTCGTCGTTCACCGTCGATCTGGCCGCCAAGAAGGTCACCAAGGACGGTGCGGCCGTTCATCTGACGCCCACCGAATGGGGCATGCTCGAAATGCTGGTCCGGCACCGGGGAAAGCTGGTCGGGCGCAAGGAACTGCTGCGCGAGGTCTGGGGACCGTCCTACGCCACCGAAACCCACTACCTCCGGGTCTACCTCGCCCAACTGCGCCGCAAACTCGAGGACGATCCGTCGCACCCGAAACACCTGCTGACCGAGGCGGGGATGGGTTACCGC
Source organism: Nocardia noduli (assembly GCF_019038455.1). NCBI lineage: Bacteria > Bacillati > Actinomycetota > Actinomycetes > Mycobacteriales > Nocardiaceae > Nocardia > Nocardia noduli. The sequence goes on along the minus strand of NZ_JAFMPL010000023.1, from coordinate 27,989 downwards.
TTCCAGGAATGAGAGTGGCCGATCGCGATCGGTGACCCGATTACACCGAAATCGGCTCTGGCACCGACAACGGCTCTTCCGCCCGCGGTCTTGCAACAGTCCCCACCCTCAACGCTGGGGACTACAGTTCGACGGTTCCGAAGGCCGACGGCCCGCGGGCACATACCCGGGTTCAGCAGGCCGCAGTAGTTTGTCCCGGCGTGCCTGCCGGAAGTTACGGCGGTAAGCGATCGGCGAAACACCGATCGCCTCGTGCAAGTGTTGACGTAAGGAAGTGCCGGTGGCGAAGCCGACCTCGGACGCGATGCGGTCGATCGGCAGGTCGGTGGATTCGAGCAGTTCACGCGCTTGGAAGACGCGCTGCTGGATCAGCCACCGGCCAGGGCTGACACCCACCTCGTCACGGAATCGGCGTGCGAATGTCCGATGGCTCATCCGTGCCTGTTCAGCCAGTTCGGCCAGCGTGAGCGGAAGATGCAGGCGGGCCAGAGCCCATTGTCGGGCCGTCGCGGTACCCGTCGACGTTGTGGGTGGTATGGGCTGTTCGATGAACTGGGCTTGACCGCCGTCGCGCCACGGCGCCACCACGCAGCGACGGGCGACCATGTTGGCGACCTCGCTGCCGTAGTCGGCCCGCACCAGGTGCAGGCACAGATCGATACCGGCGGTAGCCCCTGCCGAGGTGAGGACGTCGCCGTCATCGACCCATAGCACGTTCGGATCGAGTCGTAGCTCCGGAAAGACGCGGCGGAACTGATCGGTCACGCTCCAGTGCGTGGTCGCGGGGCGACCGGCCAGCATCCCGGTAGCCGCCAGCACCGCCGCCGCGCTGCACAGGGAAACGATCCTGGCACCGGGTCGAATTCTCGTCAGCGCATCGGTTACCGACCTCGGCGGTTCACCGGCGAGATAGGGCGCGATATCGCAGGGCGGTATCACTACGGTATCGGCGGTTTCCAGCACCGCGGCGTCCCGCCCGACCGCAATGCCGAAGTCGGCCTGGCTGCGCACAGGGAAGCCGTCGACCGAGCAGGTGAGTATCTCGTATCGGCCATCGGCCACCCCGAAGACACGGTTCGGGATTCCGAGCTCGAACGGATATACACCATCGAGCGCCAATACGACCACGCGATGTGGCGTCAGACTCACCATGGCCCGATTCTATCGAACAATGGCAATCGTGCCATTTCAGTCTCTGTCGACAGCAGGCACGCTCGAACTATGAGCAACTCCGCTATCCCCACCGTGATGTATGCGATCAGCCAAGAAGTCCTCGGCGGACCCGAGGTGTTGCACGAGATCGAACTGCCGGTCCCGCAACCCGGACCGAGCGAAATTCTCATCCGTGTGCGTGCTACCGCTCTGAACCCGACCGACTGGAAGCACCGGGCTTTCTCCGGCATGTTCCTGCCCGCACCCCCCTTCGTCCTGGGTTGGGATGTCGCAGGTGAAGTGGTCGCGGTCGGCTACGGCGTGACATTGTTCGCCCCGGGTGACGAGGTGTTCGGCATGCTGCCCTACCCGCATGGACACGGGAGCGCGGCCGAGTACGTTGTCGGCCCGGCGCGCGCGTTCGTCCGAAAGCCGAGCAATCTGAACCACGCCGAGGCCGCCGCTATCCCGCTGGCGGCACTTACCGCCTACCAAGCGCTGATCGATATCGCGGATATACAAGCCGGACAACGGGTTCTGGTTCATGCCGCAGCAGGAGGAGTCGGTCATTTCGCGGTGCAGATCGCCAAGTCACGTGGCGCTCATGTCATCGGCACCGCGAGCGCACCGAATCACCCCTTCTTGCGCGAGTTGGGCATCGACGAGGTGATCGACTATCGCACAACCGATTTCACCACGGCTGTGCGCGATGTCGATGTCGTGGTAGATCCACTCGGCAGCGACAACGTCATGAAGTCGTTGCGCGTCGTGCGTCCCGGGGGAATCGTGGTGTCACTACTCGGCGGCGACGCTGCCCAGATGGCGTCCGAGGCCGAAAAGTACTCTGCTCGTGTGGCTCTCATGCTGGTCGAGGCCGATCAGGCCGGAATGCGGGCAATCGCCGATATGGCCACGGCCGGCACCCTTCGCCCCACTGTCGCCGACACCTTCCCGCTCGCGGAGGCGGCGAAGGCACACGCTCTGGGTGACACCGAGCGTACCGTCGGCAAGATCGTCCTCACCGTGCCATGACCGTCGATACCAGGTCGCACTGTGCGGCCTGGTTCACTCGCCGAGCCTCAGACGCTGATACCCCCGCGGTGCTGCACGCGGAGAGTGGCATTGTCGACATGGCAGACCATCGCCCCTACCGCGGCGCGGCGGCATCTCCGGACGCCACGATGCTCCCCGCCGGAATGCGGGCGCGTCCGGACGGTGTTGCCAACCGTGAGTGGTTCCCGACCGTCCCGACGACAATGGCAGGATCGACCCATGGCTGACCAGACCGCTGCACCCGTGACCAATGCCGCCGTGAGCGACGCGGCAGCGCCGACGAGCGCGGAACCGACCACGCTGTGGGCCGAGCGCACCGGAACCCGCGAATACACCGGTCGCAGTTCCCGTGGCGCCGAGGTACTGATCGGGTCGCAGGGGGTCCCCGGCCGGTTCACACCGGGCGAACTGCTGAAGATCGCGCTGGCCGCCTGCTCGGGTCTGAGCGCGGATTTCCCGCTCTCGCGTCGGCTCGGCGACAATTTCGACGCCACCATCCGGGTGTCCGGCGACCCGGATCGGGAGAACGAGGTCTACCCGCAGCTCGACGAGGTCTTCGAACTCGATCTGAGCGAACTCGACGACGAGGCCCGCGAGCGACTACTCGTCACCGTGACGCGGGCCATCGACAAGGTGTGCACCGTCGGTCGGACATTGAAGTCGGGCACGAAGGTGACCCTGTCGTTCGAGGTCGACGCCTGAGCCGACACGCGGGAAGCCGCGCCGCAGCGCGAACCGACTCCACCGGTGGAGTGCACCCGCCGACATCGCACCCGTTAGGGTCTGCGCCATGGGTGAGTTACCTGCGCCGGGATCCGGGCCGGACGAGCGCGCGCGACTGAGTGCGTGGGTGCACGGCACCGTGCAGGGTGTCGGATTCCGCTGGTGGACGCGCTCGCGCGCACTGGAACTCGAACTCACCGGATATGCCAGGAACGCACCCGACGGCCGCGTGCACGTGGTCGCCGAGGGACAGCGCACCGCCTGCCTGAAGTTGCTGGAACTGTTGCGCTCGGGCGATACGGCTGGCCGGGTGACCCTGGTTGTGGAAAGCTGGGAGCCCGCGCGGGGTGATATGCCCGGATTCGAGGAGCGGTAGTGGTGGTTTCGAGAGTGCCGGGGAGGTTTCGTTGAGCACGCAGCAACCGGGTGGGGAATCATCTGGCGGTTCCGGTCGTGAAGAACCGGGTAGTGGTGCGCCGATTCCGCCGCCGCCCGGAGGATTTCCCGGGTCCGGCGATAACGCGCCGCCGCCGTGGCCGCCGCCCGGAGGTTCCTCCGGATCTGGTGGTAACGCGCCGCCACCGTGGCCTCCGGCCGGGGGTCCTTCCGGATCCGGTGGCAACGCGCCTCCGCCGTGGCCTCCGGCGGGAGGTTCTTCCGCGTCCGGTGGTAACGCGCCTCCGCCGTGGCCTCCGGCGGGGGGTCCTTCCGGATCTGGTGGCAGTGCACCTCCGCCGTGGCCGCCTTCCGAGAGTTCTTCCGGGGCTGGTGGCAATACGCCTCCGCCGTGGCCACCGCCCGGAGGGGCTTCCGGGTCTGGTGATAACGCGCCTCCGCCGTGGCCGTCGCCCGGAGGTTCTTCCGGGGCCGGTGGCAGTGCGCCGCCGCCGTGGCCGCCCCCGGGTTCGACAGGTTCCGATGCGGGCCAGCCGGTTCCGACCACGCCGTTCGGTGCGCAGCCCCAGCAGGGTGGTGACCAGCAACCCTGGCAGGGCAGTGTCCAGCGCCAGGAACCCGGTGTCACCCAACCGCGTCCACCGACGGTCGCCGAGTCGAGGGCGCGCGACAAAGCGCGCAAACGCGCCGAGGAAGCGCAGCGCGCGGCGGTCGCCGCCACGCAGAACAAGAAGCGCAACCGCAATCGCGTCCTGATCGGCGGTGTCGCCGTCGTCGGTGTCGCCGGATTGGTCGGCGGCGGCTATCTCGCGTATCGCGCGCTGACAGCGCCGGATTCGGTGACGGCCTCGTGCGTGCAGGTGAACGAGAAGGGGCAGGAGGTCGTGGTCGAGGACAAGTTCTGCAAGCCCGGCCAGGCCGGGTTCGCCGACGACGACACCGGACGCAACAGCGCGGGCGCCATCATCCTGCTCGGAGGCTGGCCGCAGTACCGCTACTACTACGGCGGCAGTACCACCATCGGCAAACCGCCGACGGGCGCGGTCACCGTGCGGCCCAAGGGCACCGAGATCAAGACCAAGTCCGGCACCACCGTGCAGCGCGGCGGACTCGGCAGCAAGAGCACCGGGGGCGGATCGTAATGCGGCGTGTCCGAGGCACGCCGCGGCCGGGATGGCAGCAGATCATCGAAGGCCAGGGCCTGGTCTACGGTGCGCCCGGCCGCGACGCGAGCGGACAGCCGCGCCCGTACTGGGACGAATCGGTGCACTACGAATTCGACATGCCGGAGATCCTCGCGCTGGAAGCCGATGTCGAACTGCTGCATTCGATGTGCCTGCACGCGGTCGAACACGTCGTCCTGACCGAGCGATACCGGGAATTCGGCCTGCCGGAATGGACGTGGGAACCGATCGCCGAATCCTGGCGGCGCAGCGATCCGCACGTGTACGGCCGCTTCGATCTGCGCTACGACGCGCGACGTCCGGCGAAACTGCTGGAATACAACGCCGATACGCCGACCTCGCTGCTCGAGGCCGCGATCATCCAGTGGCACTGGCTGACCACCGTCCACCCCGACGACGACCAGTGGAATTCGCTGCACGAGAAGCTGGTCGAGCGCTGGCGCGAGTTGCGCGACATCCTGCCCTCGGCACAACTGCATTTCAGCTGGTCGTCCGCCGACGCCACGGGTGAGGACAACGTCACCACGGCGTATATGCAGGAGACCGCCGCCGAAGCGGGGTTCGACACCATCGCGCTGCCGATCGAGGAGATCGGATTCGATTCCGAGCTGGAACGTTTCGTCGATCTGGCCGAGGCACCGATCGAATCGGCGTTCAAGCTCTACCCGTGGGAGTGGGTGCTCGACGACGACTTCGGAAAGAAGGTCGTGCAGAGCCTGCCGCAGACCATGTGGGTGGAACCGCTGTGGAAAACCCTGTTGAGCAACAAGGCGATCCTCGCTGTGCTGTGGGAGATGTATCCCGGGCACCCGAATCTGTTGCCCGCCTATCTCGACGAGCCGCACGAACTCACCGAGTACATCCGCAAACCGAAACTGGGGCGCGAGGGCGCGAATATGACGATCGTCGGCGCGGGTATGGAGACGGCGACCGGCGGAATGTACGGCGACGAGGGTTTCGTCTACCAATTACTCGATCCGCTGCCGGAATTCGACGATATGCGGCCGGTCCTCGGTGCCTGGATGGTCGGCGACACCGCCGCCGGTCTCGGTATCAGGGAGACCGCCGGTCTGATCACCGACGACGGCGCCGCCTTCGTCCCGCACCGCATTCCCACGAACTAGACGTTCAGTGTTCAGGAAGGACCATCGATGACCGCAGTCGCCCTCGAATCGGGGTACTGGAGCTCACTCGGCGAAGGCGTGGGGGCCATTCTCCTCTACGCCGTGATCGGCCTGGCGTTGATGCTCATCGGCTTCTACGCCATCGATCTGACGACGCCGGGTAAGTTGCGCAAACTGGTCGCCGCGGGCAAGCCCAACGCCATCATCGTGACCGCCGCGGGCATCATCAGCATGGCGATCATCGTGGTCCTCGCGATCTTCTCCTCCGAGGGCAAACTGTCCGAGGGCCTGATCTCCTCGCTGGTGTACGGCCTGGTCGGCATCATCGCCCAGGTCATCTCGGTGCGCGTGCTGGAGCGGGTGCTCGGCATCCACATCGGGAACGCCCTGCACGCCGATACCTACACCGTCGAGGTTCTCGTCGTCGCCGCGGCGCATTTCGCGCTCGGTCTCGTCGTCGCCTTCGCCATCCTGTAGACCGCCGTCCCGGAGGCCGGAACCCGTTCGAGGGCTCCGGCCTTTCTAGGCGTGTCACCGGGTCAGTGACCGCGGGCGATCCAGTCGGCCAGCGCGGGCTTCTCGGCGCCGATGGTGGTGCCGTCGCCGTGGCCGGTGTGCACCGTCGTGTCCTCGGGGAGAGTGAGCAGTCGGGTCCGGATGGATTCGATGATGGTGTCGAAATCCGAATACGAGCGCCCGGTGGCTCCCGGCCCCCCGTTGAACAGGGTGTCGCCGGTGAACAGCGCGCGCAGGTCGGGCAGGTGCAGGCTGACCGAGCCGGGGGAGTGGCCGGGGGTGTGCAGGATGTCGATATCGGTGCCCGCCACCGTGATTCGCTCGGTATCGGCGAGCGAGCGATACGCGACGCCGGGGTGGGTCATCTGCCACAGCGGCTCGTCGCCCGGGTGCAACAGGATGGGCGCGTCCAGGCGCTTGCTCAATTCCGGTGCGACGGTGACGTGATCGTTGTGCCCGTGCGTGCACAGCACCGCGACGACGTTGCGGCCGCCGACGGCCGCCGCGATCGCGTCCGCGTCGTGCGCGGCGTCGACGACCACGACCTCGCTGTCGTCGCCGATCAGCCAGACGTTGTTGTCCACATCCCAGGTGCCGCCGTCGAGCGAGAACGTGCCCGAGGTGACGACCCGATCGATACGCGCGCTCACAGGACCACCACCGATCGCAGCACGTCACCCTTGTGCATCGAGTGGAATGCCGCTTCCACCTGGTCGAGCGCGATGCGTTCGGAGACGAAACGGTCCAGCGGCAGACGGCCCTGGCGGTACAGGTCGATCAGCACGGGGAAGTCGCGCTCGGGCAGACAGTCGCCGTACCACGAGGATTTGAGCGCGCCGCCGTGGGAGAACAGGTCGATCAGGGGCATGTCGAGGGTCATCTCCGGGGTGGGGACGCCCACGAGAACCACGGTTCCGGCCAGATCGCGCCCGTAGAACGCCTGCTTCCAGGTTTCCGGACGACCGACCGCGTCGATCACGACGTCCGCGCCGAATTCGTCGGTGAGTTCCTTGAGTCGCTCCACCACGTCCTCGGTACTCGCGTCGATGGTGTGGGTCGCGCCGAATTCGGTGGCCCAGGCGAGTTTTCGCGCGTCGCGGTCGATGGCGATGATGGTTTTCGCCCCGGCCAGCCTCGCTCCCGCGATGGCGGCATCGCCGACGCCGCCGCAGCCGATCACCGCGACGCTGTCACCACGGGAGACATTGCCGGTGTTGACCGCCGCGCCGATCCCCGCCATGACGCCGCAGCCGAGCAGGCCCGCGACGGCCGGATCGGTCTCGGGATCGACCTTGGTGCACTGCTTCTCGTGCACCAAGGTCTTGTCGGCGAAGGCGCCGATGCCGAGGGCTGGGCTCAGTTCGGTGCCGTCGGTGAGCGTCATCTTCTTGCTCGCGTTGCTGGTGTCGAAGCAGTACCAGGGCCGCCCGCGTTTACAGGCACGGCACTGTCCGCAGACCGCGCGCCAGTTCAGTACCACGAAATCGCCCGGGGTCACGTGGGTGACCTCGGCGCCGACGGTGTCCACGATGCCCGCGGCCTCGTGGCCGAGCAGAAACGGGAACTCGTCGTTGATGCCGCCCTCGCGGTAGTGCAGATCCGTGTGGCACACCCCGCATGCCTGAACGCGCACGACCACGTCGTGCGGTCCGGGATCGGGGATGACGACGTCGACGATCTCTACCGGTGCACCTTTGCCTCGGGCGATGACGCCACGCACGGTTTCCGACACGAATGCCTCCTGGGTTCGGCCTGTCGCTTTCGAACAGGGCCCATCCTGCCGTGCACGGGATCGGCGCGCCACGGGGCCCGGGGCAAACGGTTGACATTCCACATTGGAGGATTCATCCTTGAGTTACATTCCAATGTGGAATATGACCGCGGTGTCGCGGCCGTACGAACAACGACATAAGGAATCGGATATGGATATCGCGACCGGTATGCGGGCATCGGACCAAGAGCGTGACCATGTGGTGGGGCTACTGAGCACACATCTTGCCGAAGGCAGGCTCGACCTCGCCGAATACGACCAGCGCGTGGCGAAGGTCTACGCCACCGCCACCCGAGACGATCTGGCGCTGGTGCTCTCCGACCTGCCCCGACTCTCACAGCAGGCCCCGGGCGACACCGGCGTCACCCGGACCCGGATTCCGCTCTGGCAGCGCATCGAAGGCGCCTCGTGGCTGGGAGTCAGCCTGCTAGTACTGGTGATCTGGGGCGCGATCTCGCTCGGCGTCGGCGAACTCACCTACTTCTGGCCGGTCTGGGTGATCGGACCGTGGGGTGCGGTCCTCGCGTTCCGAATGGTGACCGGATTCGAATCCGGTCATCACCGCAAGCGCGTGTGAGCATCGCGGGCGGCGCGATGTCGCCCGCTATCTGCCGTGGCGGGAGCGCGGCACGTCGTCGTAGTAGTCGTCGTCGTCGAAATCTCGACGGGACCGCGCGGCGGACGCGCCGTCGACCCTGCGGTCGGAGGTCACGGGAGCGCGCCGCCGTGCAGTGTCGGCGGCCCGTGCGGGTTCGAGCGGTGTGCGCGCGGGCTGCGACCGGGCGCGCTCGGAACGTTCGCGCCCCGACGTCTCCGGTGCGGACCGGCCGTGGCGATTCGACTCCGGCTGGGCCGACCGCGAATTCGCCGCGCGTGTCCCGTTGCTCGCGGGCGGTTGCCGTCGCGCGTCCTGATCGCGTCGCGCGTCGCCCTCGCGCGCGGCCGCGGCACGACGGGCGGGAGGCTCCTCGGACGGTGCGCGACGGTCACGCGGCTCTGCCGCCACGACCGGCCTGCGCGTCGGGCGATCGACCGGATAGTCGTCCTGATCGCGACGCCCGCGACGCCCCTCATCGATCGACTCGGCCGGCACCGCGCCGTTCGCGCGTGCGGACGGCGTACGCGCCCGAGGCGTCGAACCGGCGGGCTCACGCCCCGGATCACTCGGCGCGCGCCGGGTCCGGCCGTCAGGATCCCCCGCCGACTGTTGCCCCGAATCGCGTGCCGCGCCACGTGATCGAGGAGCGGCGGCGTCGATCGCCGACTGCGGTCCCGAGTTGTGCGCCGCGCGACGGGATCTGGTCGCGGCCGGATCGGCTGCGGACTGCCGCTCCGCGTCGTGCGATGCGCTGCGCGAGCGGCTCGACGTCGGACCGATCGCCTGCTGTCGACCCGACTCGTGTGCGGCGCGACGGGATCGGTCGGAGGTCGGTTCGACCGCGGGCTGCGGCCCCGAATCGCGGGCGGGGCGGCGCGAGCGGCTCGGTGTCGGTTCGGCCGCAAGCTGTTCCGGATCGGGTAGGCCGCGACGGGATCGGGGCGAAGCGGGGTCGACCGCCGACTGCGGACCTGACTCGTGTGTGGAGCGACGGGAGCGGCTGGAGGCGTGGTCGGCCGCGGGTTGCCCCGACTCGTGTGCGGCGCGACGGGATCGGTTGGATGGCGACTCGACCGCGGGCTGTGGCCCCGAATCGTGCCCGGCGCGACGGGATCGAGGCGGTGCCGAGTCCGTGGCAGGCCGGACCGGCCACTCGGATCGTTGCGTGACCGACCGGTCGTGGGCCGCTTCCCCGCGGTCACGAACGGGTCGGCCGTTGCGGTCCGAATCGGAGTCTTCCCGACGGGACTGCGCGGCGGCCGGTGCCGCGACCCGGTCCGCGCGCCGATGCCGGTCCGGTTCGGGGGCGCGACGTTCGCGCCCCGCCGGTGCCACCCGCTCGTCGGCGGTTCGCGCGGGCATCGCGCGCCTGCCGCCCGTGTCGGCGCGCTCGGTCGCGGTGGACCCGTTGCGGCGTGCCGCACCTGTGGTCGTGCCGTCACCGCGTGCAGGGCGTCGCGGTCCGAGGTCGTCGTAGCGGACGTCGTATTCGGCATAGTCGTCGTAGTCGGCCGGAGCGGGCCGGTAGTCGGAGCGATCGGCGGCGGCGAACAGTTCGTCGTCCGGATCGTCGCGGTACTCGTCGTCGTATTCGTCCTCGAGGTCGTCGAATTCGTCGAAGTCGTCGTCGGCGCGGCGCTGTGGGATCACGCGGGCCAGCAGCCCGCGCGCCTGGTCGAGCCGGTCGCGCAACGACGGCGGATAGTCTTCGGCGGGCGCGGAATCCACGATGTCGTCGAGGTCGGACTCATCGACGTCCCGATCGGCACGGCGACCACCTCGGACCGATACCCGCGCGGGTTCGGGCGTGACCCGGGGGTTCGGGCCGGACGGCGGGCGCGTGGCATCGCGCCGGACCGGCGCCGCGGGCTCGGCGGTCGTTCCCGCCCCGATGGCGGCGACCCGACCGGTCTGCAATTCGCGTGGAAGACCGCGTTTGAGTATCGGAAGTTTGCGGGTGGCGTGGCTGGGGTTGTCGCCCTTCTCGCGGTAGGTCGCGGTGATGCCGTGCGCGCGCACCCACGCGCCGGGGTCGCGGCGACTGTGCCGATCCAGTCGGGGGACGATCTCCTCGAGTAGTCGCACCAGTTCGCCGTCACCGCCGCCGAGCGCGGTCCGGATCGCGGGGAAGGTGGTGGGACGGAAGGTCCACGACCACTCGTGGGCCTGCGGGCCGTCGGAGATCTCCCTGCCGTGGAACACCAGATTGCCCGAGGGCGCGATCCGCGCCCGGATCCGCCGTCCCTCGGATTCGAGGAGGAACTCACCGGATTCGCCGGTCTCGGCGGCTTCCTGTTCGGCGGTCCGATTGCTCAGCGAGATCTCGAACCAGGCCGCGGCGATCCCCGCGATTCCCAGACAGGCCGCGAGCAGCACCTCGCCGAGCACATCCGAGAGCATCGAACTGCGGCTGCGTTCACAGGCGTAGAGAAAGACCAGGCTGCCGAGCACCAGGGCGGTGATACGGGCAAGCCGGTAGCGGGTGCTGGTCCCGAGTGTGGGGGCTGGCATCGGCAATACTCCCGAACAACATTCCGCTGGCGAATCACGTGGATGGTAAGCCCAGTGAGGCTTTCATGGCAGAGTTTGCGCCCTGATCGACACGGGGCGGGCACGCGCGAGCCCCGTGAAAAGCGCGCGAACCCGCCCCTCGGCGGTTGCGGTGATCGAGTAGAGGTCCGGCTCCCGGCTCGGCCGCAGGACTTCCCGCACAGGTCAACGCCGTGCCGGGCGCGGGCGAGTGTCGCAACGACGGCCTCGGGGCAAACGCGGAGCACACCCGGATACCCGATATCGCCCGATGACTCGATAACCTGGACCGGGCTGCCCGCCGGTCAGCGGGTACGCGCCGCTCGGCCGATGGGCACGGTTGGTCGTCTCCCAGTACTGTCGGCCGCATCGAAGACGGAAAGGTCGTCCGAATTTGCACCTGAAGAGCCTGACGTTGAAGGGGTTCAAATCCTTCGCGTCCGCGACGACACTGCGCTTCGAGCCCGGCATCACCTGTGTGGTCGGTCCCAACGGTTCGGGCAAATCCAATGTCGTCGACGCGCTCACCTGGGTCATGGGTGAGCAGGGTGCGAAGGCGTTGCGCGGCGGCAAGATGCAGGACGTCATCTTCGCCGGAACCACCGGCCGCGCGGCGCTCGGCCGCGCCGAGGTGACCCTGACCATCGACAACTCCGACGGCGCGCTGCCCATCGACTACGCCGAGGTGTCCATCACCCGGCGCATGTTCCGTGACGGCGCGGGCGAATACGAGATCAACGGCAGTTCCTGCCGTCTGATGGATGTGCAGGAACTGCTCAGCGATTCCGGTATCGGGCGCGAGATGCACGTCATCGTCGGGCAGGGACAGCTCTCGGCCATCCTGGAATCGCGTCCCGAGGACCGCCGCGCCTTCGTCGAAGAGGCCGCCGGTGTGCTCAAACACCGCAAGCGCAAAGAGAAGGCGGTTCGCAAACTCGAGGCGATGCAGGCCAATCTGGCTCGCCTGACCGACCTCACCACCGAATTGCGCCGCCAGCTCAAACCGCTCGGGCGCCAGGCCGAGGTCGCGCGACGCGCGCAGACCGTGCAGGCCGACCTGCGCGATTCGCGGATGCGCCTGGCCGCCGACGATCTGGTGACCCGCCGCGGTGAACTGGAGAGTCAGCAGAGCAAAGAGGCGTACGCGCGCGAGCAGCAGATCACCGTGCAGTCCGAACTCGACGCCGCCAATGCCGCGCTCGCCCAGCAGGAATTCCAGCTCTCCCGGCTCACGCCGAGTGCCGAGGCCGCCGCCCAGATCTGGTTCCAGCTCTCCGCGCTCGCCGAACGCGTGAACGCCACCCTCCGGATCGCCGGTGACCGGGCCCGGCACCTGCACACCGAGACCCAGGTCGGCACCGGCCGCGACCCGGACCAACTGGAGGCCGAGGCGGCGCGCGTCGAGGCCGAGGAAGCCGAACTGCGCGAAGCGGTGGAGATGGCCACCGAAACCCTGGAGGCGGCGCGCGACGCGCTGCACGAGCGCGAGTACGCGGCCAAGGCCGCCGAACAGGCGCATCTGGCGGCGGTGCGGGCCATCGCGGATCGCCGCGAGGGTTTGGCCAGGCTCGCCGGACAGGTCGACAACCTGCGCACCCGGGGCCAATCGTTCGATGCCGATATCGCGAGGCTGTCGCTGGCGATCACCGAATCGCGGCAGCGCGGCGAGATCGCCGGGGCCGAATTCGAGTCGGTCCAGAACGAACTCGGGGAACTCGAATCGGGTGAGGCCGGACTCGACGCCCAGCACGAACACGCGGTGCAAGCCATGGCACTGGCCGACCAGCGCGTCACCGAACTGCGCGAACAGGATCGCGACGCGAGTAAACGGGTGGCGTCGCTGAGCGCGCGCATCGAGGCGCTGAGCATGAATCTGGCGCGGCGTGACGGCGCGGCCTGGCTGGCCGAGCAACGCGTCGACGGACTGCTCGGCCCGCTGTCGGGAATGCTGCGGGTGCACGGCGGTTTCGAGGCCGCGGTGGCCGCGACCCTCGGTCCGCTCGCCGACGCCGTCGCGGCCGAGACCGGCGACGGCGCGCACGCCGCGGTCCGGGCTTTGAAGGAAGCCGACGGCGGACGGGTCGCGCTGGTCTTCGACACGGGCACGGCGACACCTGCGCTCGATGCGCCCCTGCCCGATTCCGCCCGTTGGCTCGGCGATGTGGTCGACTGCCCCGAACAGGTGCGCGGGGCGATCGCGGCGCTCACCGCGGGCGTGGCGGTGGTGTCCGATCTCGCCGAGGCGACGCGATTGATCGCCGAACGTCCGCAATTGCGGGTCGTCACCCGCGACGGTGACCTGGCCGGAAGCGGCTGGGTGCTCGGCGGGTCCGATCGTGCGCCCAGCCAGTTGGAGATCCAGGCCGACATAGATACGGCCGCGGCCGACCTCACCGCCGCGCAACGACGTGCCGAGGAATTGGAAGCGGCGCTGTCCGGCGCGCTGGACGAACAGGCCGACCGCAAGGACGCCGTCGACCAGGCGCTGCTGGCGTTGCACGAATCCGATCAGGCGCTGACCGGAATCTACGACCGGCTCGGCAGACTCGGCGAAGCCGCCCGCGCCGCCGAGCGCGACAGCGAACGACTCACCGGACAGCGCGACGTGGCCGAGTCGAACCGTGAGGAATCCCTCACCGCGCTGGCCGAATTGGAGGATCGGCTGCGCGCGGTCGAACTGGAACAGGGCGACGACGACGGAGCGGGCGCGGCGGGCACCGAATCGGCCGGACGCGACCGCGAGGAAGCCGCCGCCGCGTTGGCCGAGGCCCGCTCGATGGAGGTCGAGGCGCGCCTGTCCGTCCGCACCGCCGAGGAACGCGCCGAATCGGTACGGGGCAAAGCCGATTCGTTGCGTCGCGCGGCCCGTGCCGAACGGGAGGCCCGCGCCCGCGCCGAACGCGCACAGGCCGCCCGCCGCCAAGCCGCCGGAGTCGCCGCCGCGGTCGCCGAATCCGGTGCGAGGATCGCCGCCGAACTGGAGAAGGTGGTGGCCGAGGCGAGCACGCGGCGTGACGACCTGGTGCGCCGCCGCACCGAGGCCGCGGCCCAGGTGGACCAGGTCAAGGAGCGGGCGCGGGCGCTGACCGTCCAGCTGTCCCAGCTCACCGACGCGGTGCACCGCGACGAGGTCGCCAAGGCCCAGGCGGCGCTGCGCATCGAACAGCTGGAGGCGAATATCGCCGAGCAGTTCGGTATCGCGCTGTCGGATCTGATCGCCGAATACGGTCCGGATGTGCCGCTGCCGCCCTCGGATCTGGAATGGCAGGAATACGAACAGGCCAAGGAGCGCGGCGAGCAGGTCACCGCGCCCGCCCCCATGCCCTACGACCGCGCGAGCCAGGAGCGCAGGGCCAAACGCGCCGAGAAGGATCTCACCACCCTCGGCAAGGTGAACCCGCTCGCGCTCGAGGAGTTCGCCGCGCTCGAGGAGCGCTACAACTTCCTCGCCACCCAACTCGAGGATGTCAAGAGCGCCCGCAAGGATCTGCTGGAGGTGGTCGCCGAAGTCGACGCGCGCATCCTTCAGGTCTTCACCGAGGCCTACGAGGACGTGGAACGCGAATTCGTCGGCGTTTTCGCGAAACTGTTCCCCGGCGGCGAGGGCAGGCTGGTGCTCACCGACCCCTCCGACATGCTGACCACCGGTATCGAGGTGGAGGCGCGGCCGCCGGGCAAGAAGGTCAAACGACTGTCGCTGCTGTCCGGCGGCGAGAAATCGCTGACCGCGGTGGCCCTGCTCGTCGCCATCTTCCGGGCCCGCCCGTCACCGTTCTATGTGATGGACGAGGTCGAGGCCGCACTCGACGACACCAACCTGCGGCGTCTGATCGGGTTGTTCGAGCAGTTGCGCGAGAAGAGTCAGCTGATCGTCATCACGCACCAGAAGCCGACCATGGAGATCGCCGACGCCCTCTACGGCGTGAGCATGCGCGGCGACGGCATCACCCAGGTCATCTCCCAGCGTCTGCGCGGAGACGAGCCGTCGCGGGTGCGGTCCGCGAGCTGAGAACCACCGTCGCGAGGGCGTGCCCGTTCGATCAGTGTCCGGCGTCGGCCCGTTGCTGATCGCGCTCGGCCGCGAGTTTCGCGGATCCGCCCGTGGTCAGCCAGGTTTCGAGGGTGAGCAGGCCGGGGTGCAGTTCCCGGAGCGCGGGGATGTCGGCACGCCAGCCGCCGGTTTCGCGCGACACACGCCAGGCACCGGCGATCTCCGTGCCGAACGCCTCGGCTTCGGCCTCGGTGAGTTCCTGGTAGCGGACCGGGTGACCGGTGACGCGGGTGATGGTCGCCGCGGCATCGTCGGGAGTGGGATCGTCACCGGCGATCTCGAGGATTTCGCCGTGGAAGCGGTCGGGATTCGCGAAGGCCATAGCGGCGAATGCCCCGATATCAGCCACCGCGATCATCTGCAACGGGCGATCGGCCCGGAAGATGTGGTGGTTCACGCCGTCGACGATGCCGTCGATGGGGAAATCCCGGATCAGGTAGTTCTCCATGAACCGCACCGGTCGCAGCACCGTGTAGCGGGTCCGGCCGTCGATCAGCGCCGCTTCGATACGTCGCTTGCCCTCGGCGTCACGCTGGCTGTCGCGGCTCATCGACGCGACTCCGGTGAACACGATGTGGTCGACCCCGGCGCGCGCGGCGGCCTCGATGACGTGGATGCCGCGGCTCGCCTCCAGATCGACATCCCACCCGGTGGGCCCGAAGGCCACCGGAGGCACCAGGAAGACACCGCGCGTGCCCGTGACAGCGGGCGCGAGACTCTCGGGTCGGTCGAGGTCACCGGTCACCAATTCCGCGCCCGCCACGGCGAGATCGCGCGCGGCTGCCGACAGCGGGTCGCGGACCAGCGCGCGCACGGCGACGCCGTCGGCGAGAAGTGCGCGCGCGGTGGCGCCGCCCTGCTGGCCGGTCGCTCCGGTGACCAGGATCGGATCGTGCTGAGAGGACATGCTGACCTTTCGGTCCGAACGGACTTCGTCCGATCGGACAGTCTCGGTAGAATCGGGTCGATCAACCCGTATCAGCACCGTATGGTGCCGCCGCGCACCCTGGCCAGCACTCGAAATGGAAGGCCGTAACGAATGTCCGCCCCTTCGCTCCCGCGTGACGGGTTCGGTCGCGCCGACGCTCGGCGCAATCGCGGTCGTGTTCTCGACGCCGCTCAACGCGCCTTCGCGGAAAACGGGACCGGGGTGTCCCTCATCGAGATCGCGCGGCGGGCAGGCGTCGGCGCGGGCACCGTGTACCGGCATTTCCCGACGAAAACCGATCTGCTGGAAGCGGTTATGCAGCAGCGGGTGGACGGTCTCGCCCGGCTCGCCACATCTCGCCTCGGCGACCCCGACCCGGGGGCCGCCTTCTTCGCGGTCTGCACCGAGGTGGTCGCCCGCAGCCCCGGCAACCAGGCGTTGTGCGATCTGGTCCAATCCGACGACGGCTGGCCGAAGGCCCTGCTGCGCGGCGCGGGGGAACGCTTCCAACGCGCGCTGGAGGAACTGCTGCGCGCCGCCCAGCGTCAAGGGTCGGTCCGCGCCGACATCACCGCCGCCGATGTCCAGGATCTGTTCACCGGATGTGTTGCGATCCAGCGATATCAACGCCCCGACGGGCAATTGGTCCGCGCCGCCGCCCTGGTGCTCGACGCACTGCGCACGAATCCCACCGCACCTTCGGTAACGAAACGTGCGCCGGAGAGTGATGACCGCTACGAAACGCCGGAACGTAACGAAAGTGCCACTGTCGCGCGGTGCCCGATCTGTCGCGGCCCGGTGCGCAGCACCGGAATGGGGCGGCCCGCGCGGTATTGCTCGGCGGCCTGCCGCCAGAAGGCGCACCGCAGGCGTCGGGCGGTCGGTTCGGCATCGTGAGCGGGGCGCGCCGCTGAACCGGTATACGGGACTGTCGTGTCGTCTATGTCGACCGATTCGGCCGATCGGGCGCGGAGGTGAGCGAGGGCATCCGTCGCGCGGCACAGTGCCGCCTCGGCAGGTGTGTGCGACGCACGGCGAGCGGCGCTCATCCGCATCGTGGGAGACACCGGCGTCCGGGCATGCGAGAGCCCGACAGCCGGACTCCGTGCGGGCTGCCGTGGTTCAGGGCGTCGGTGGGGGACTCAGAGCAGGTCGCTGACGTCGTCGGGGACGTCGACGGCGTATTTCCGCAAGATCTCGACGGAGATCACTTCCAGCGCGTTCTCGTGGGTGGCGGCCAGTACGACGGGGGCGGCGACGCCGTCCTCGTGCGCGTGCAGCCAGCGCACCGCGACCACACACCAGCGGTCGCCCGGTTGCAGTCCGGGGAAATTGTTCTCCGGACGCGGCGTACTCAAGTCGTTCCCGATGGACGCCTGATGCTCGAGGAACTCGGCCGTGACAACAGTGCATACTGTATGGCTTCCCAGATCCTCCGGCCCGGTACTGCAGCAGCCATCCCGGTAGAACCCGGTGAGAGGATCGGCGCCGCACTCTTCCAGCGGCCCCCCAAGCACGTTTCGATCGGTCACGTGGCCGATCCTATTGTCACTTCGCGAGAAGTTCCGCAGGACAAGAAATCTCGGGGGCTGTGTCGATGGCCTCTTCGCCGCCCCCAGCGCATGCCCGCGCGCCGACTACCTGCGGCGCGACGCGGCGACCGGCATCCGCGCCGGGTTCTGCAAGGATGGTCGGCGTGAGTTCCGAAGCCTGGATTCTGATCGCCGTTGTCGCCGCGCTGCTGCTGGTGGCGTTTGTGGCCGGATTCGTCCTGTACAAGCGTCGCCGCGTATCGCTGACGCCACCGACCGAGGAAAAGGAGCTGACCGACCGATCGGGTGGTTACACCGCCTCGGGCGGCTTCAGCTTCAGCCAGGGCGGCGGCACGGCGACGCCGACACGCCCGGAGCCCGCGCCGATCGAACGGACCGACACCGAGGGCCAACCGCATATCGGTGACGACGCCGCGATCCCGCGCGACGCGCCCAAACGCGGGATCACCAATGTCCCGCTGCCGGACGCGGATGTCGAGACAGCCGTCGCGCCCGATACGGCGACCGCCGCACCCGACACCGACGGATCAGCGGGCGCGTCGGCCACGAGTACCGCCCTCGCCGAGCCGGACGGCACGGCGACCGCAGACGGGGCGACAACCGCCACACCCGATACCGGCGCGACCAGCACAGTCGCGCCCGACCTCACGACGCCTGATACCGCCCGGGCCGACACTGTCGCGCCCGGTACCGCCGCGGCGGAAACCTCCACGCCCGGCACCGCCGCGGCAGCCTCCGACGGGATCGGGCTCGCCGAACCCGACACGCTATCCGCGCCGACCGACGCCCCCGCCACCGTCGCGCCGGAGACAGCCCTCACCGCGCCGGAGACGACCGCTCCCGCGCTCGAGGAGATAGAACCCACCGCGGGCCGCCTCATCCGCCTGCGCGGCCGTCTGTCGCGCTCCCAGAACGCCGTGGGCAAGAGCCTGCTCGGGCTGCTCGGCGGCGGCGATCTCGACGAGGATTCGTGGGAAGAGGTCGAGGACACCCTCGTCCTCGCCGACCTCGGCACCGCCAGCACCGCCGCCATCGTCGCCCGGCTGCGCGAGGAAATGGCACTCCGCAGCGTGCGGACCCCCGATCAGGCCCGCGACGTGCTGCGCGATGTGCTGATCGAAGCGCTGCGCCCCGAACTCGACCGATCGGTGCGCGCGCTCCCGCACGACGACCACCCGTCGATCCTGCTCGTCGTCGGCGTCAACGGCACCGGCAAGACCACCACCACCGGCAAACTGGCCCGGGTGCTCGTCGCCGACGGCCGCCGGGTACTGCTCGGCGCGGCCGACACCTTCCGCGCCGCCGCCGCAGACCAACTACAGACCTGGGGTGAACGGGTCGGGGCCGAGACCGTACGCGGCAAGGAAGCCTCCGACCCCGCCGCCGTCGCCTTCGACGCCGTCGCCGCGGGTATCGAACGCGGCGTCGACGTGGTCCTCATCGACACCGCGGGCCGCCTGCACACCAAAACCGGCCTGATGGACGAACTCGGCAAGGTCAAACGCGTCGTGGAGAAGAAGGCGAAGGTCGACGAGGTACTGCTCGTACTCGACGCCACCGTCGGCCAGAACGGCCTCACCCAGGCCAGGGTCTTCGCCGAAGTCGTCGACATCAGCGGTGTGGTGCTCACCAAACTCGACGGGACGGCCAAGGGCGGAATCGTCTTCCAGGTTCAGCACGAGTTGGGGGTTCCGGTGAAGCTCGTCGGGCTCGGTGAGGGCGCCGACGATCTGGCGCCGTTCGAGCCCGGCGCCTTCGTGGACGCGCTCCTTGGTTAGGCCGCGCCTGCGGCGCGGCGTGGTTCGCGGCCGTCTCGCGTCCGAGCGGTCGAGACTCGCGCCTTCGGCGCATGCGCTTCGACCGCTCGGACGCGAGACGGCCGCGAACCGGGCGCTCGTAAGACTCGCGCCGGGCGGGGCCGGTTTCGGTTCGGAGGGTTCGTATATGGGCTCACCGTGGGCGGGGCGGGTTCGTTCGGAGGGGTCGAATGGGGGCTCACCGTAGGTAGCGGTTGTGCGGAGGGTTTGCTGCTTTGCGGTTGATCGCAGATTTCTTCGTGAAGGGGGAGGGAGTGGTGACATTCTTTCTGTCCTCGCGCGGAGATCCCGCAAACATCGCGCGCTCCCCGGGGGAATGTGACACATGACCTACTGTCGGGTAGTCATATTTCGGGTGGCGCGGCACCGGCTTCACGCGGGGGCGGAAACCCGTGGTGTACACCGCGAAACGTGGCGGCAACACAACTCCGCCATCCGTTCACGCAGGTGAAACATTGCAGCATGACGGATGAAACACCGAGTGAGGAACCTCTTGTGCAGGTCCATTTGCCGGAGTCGGCTGGGCCCGAGATGAGGAGGACATTAAGGTGGCATTTCCCGTAATCGGCGCGCCGGACGCCGGTGACACCGCATGGATGCTGGCCAGTTCAGCACTCGTGCTCTTGATGACACCCGGACTCGCGTTCTTCTACGGCGGCATGGTCCGCTCCAAGAACGTGCTGAACATGATCATGATGAGCATCAGCTCCATGGGCTTGATCACGATCCTGTGGGTGCTGTACGGCTTCTCGCTGACATTCGGCGAGGACAAAGGCAATCTCATCGGAGACCCGGGTCAATATTTCGGATTGAAGAGCGTATTCGGCGGTAGCTACCTTGCCTCCACCGATCCGGCGGCACCTGCCGCGGTTCCCTTGAACGGAACCATCCCGTTGTCGGTATTCGTCGCGTTCCAGTTGATGTTCGCGATCATCACCGTCGCACTCATCTCGGGCGCTGTCGCCGATCGCCTGAAGTTCGGCTCCTGGCTCATCTTCTCCGGAATCTGGGCAACGGTCGTGTACTTCCCGGTCGCGCACTGGGTGTTCGCGTTCGACGGCTACACCGGTGAGGCCGGTGGCTGGATCGCCAACAACCTGAAGGCGATCGACTTCGCCGGTGGTACCGCGGTCCACATCAACGCCGGCGCCGCCGGTCTGGTGCTGGCCATCGTCCTCGGCAAGCGCAAGGGCTGGCCGGGCACCCCGTTCCGTCCGCACAACCTGCCGTTCGTCATGCTCGGCGCCGGTCTGCTGTGGTTCGGTTGGTACGGCTTCAACGCCGGCTCCGCTGTCGGCTCCAACGGCATCGCCGGTGCCACCTTCCTCACCACCACGATCGCCACGGCCGCGGCCATGCTGGCGTGGATCCTGGTCGAGAAGTTCCGTGACGGCAAGCCCACCTCGCTGGGTGCCGCCTCGGGCATCGTGGCCGGTCTGGTCGCCATCACCCCGGCCTGTTCCTCGGTGAACGCGCTGGGCGCCGTGGTCATCGGTGTCGTCGCGGGTGCCCTGTGCGCCCTCGCGGTCGGCCTGAAGTTCAAGTTCGGCTTCGACGATTCGCTCGACGTCGTCGGCGTCCACCTCGTCGGTGGTCTGGTCGGAACCCTCATGATCGGCCTGGTCGCCGCGCCGGAAGCTCCGGCGGCGGTCGAGGGCTTGTTCTACGGTGGTGGGATCGAGCAGTTGAAGCTGCAGGCCGTCGGTGCGTTCACCGTGCTTGCCTACTCCCTGGTCGCTACGGCCGTGATCGCGTACGCCATCAAGTTCACGATCGGCCTGCGTAAAGACGAGGAGGGCGAGTCGGTGGGTCTGGACGAGTCCGAGCACGCGGAGACCGCATACGATTTCGCTGCTGTGGGTGGCACGGCACGCTCGCTCGTCAAGGAGGCATGACGACAATGAAACTGATCACGGCAATCGTCAAACCGTTCACACTCGAGGACGTGAAGTCCGGGCTCGAACAGGCGGGCGTGCTCGGTATGACCGTCAGCGAGGTGCAGGGTTACGGACGGCAGAAGGGCCACACCGAGGTGTACCGCGGTGCGGAGTACTCGGTCGATTTCGTGCCGAAGGTCCGGGTCGAGGTCGTCGTCGACGACGCGTCGGTCGACAAGGTCGTCGAGGTGATCGTCGAGGCCTCGCGCACCGGCAAGATCGGTGACGGCAAGGTCTGGGTGACGCCCGTCGAGGCGATCATCCGGGTCAGGACCGGCGAACGCGGCACCGACGCGCTGTAAGCGCAAGGTCGACACGGAAAAATCGAAATCGAGCAGCGGCTCCGCTCCCACCGGAATTCCGGTCGGAGCGGGGCCGCAAGCATCTGACGGGCGGTGGGGTAGTGGGTAGCGATCGTGACAGCGGAGACCGGGTTTCCAACGGTGCCGCCGATCTGGTCAGGGCACGGGAACAATTACTCGACGGCGGAATGCCCCGCAATCCTCGGCTCGACGCGGAATCGCTGCGTTCGGCCCTGGTCGACCTCTACGAATTATGGCTGTCCAGTAAAGGATCCGAACTCGGGATCACCGCCGACAGCGGACTGTCGGTCGTCGCGGTCGGCGGACTCGGCCGCAGGGAGATGCTGCCGTACTCCGATCTGGACCTGGTGCTGCTGCACGACAATGTCGATCCGGCCCGGGTCGCCGAGGTCGCCGACCAACTCTGGTATCCCCTCTGGGACGCCCACATCAAACTCGACCACAGTGTCCGCACCGTCCCGCAGGCATTGCGTGTCGCGAACGACGATCTGATCGCCGCGCTCGGCATGCTCGAGGCCAGGCATATCGTCGGTGACGTCGAACTGAGCAACCTGCTGATCGGCGGGGTGCGACGGGAATGGCGCAACGGAATTCGTTCTCGCTTCGACGAATTGATCGCCCAGGCCGCCACCCGCTGGCAGCGCAGCGGCGAGATCGCGCACCGGGCCGAACCCGATCTGAAGAACGGTCGCGGTGGGCTGCGCGATATTCAACTGCTCGACGCCCTTTCCATCGCCCAGTTGACCGACGCGATGCCGGGCCTCGGCCCCGACGTGCCCGGCGGCGGGCTCAAACAGGCCCACCGCAGGCTGCTCGACGTCAGGACGGAATTGCACCGGGTCGCGGGCCGGGCGCGAGATCAGTTGCGCGCCCAGGACGCCGACGAGATCGGCGCGGCCCTGCGGATCGGGGATCGCTTCGATCTGGCTCGCACACTGAGCGATTCCGCGCGCACGGTGAGTTACTCCGTCGATGTCGGCCTGCGGACCGCCGCGAACGCGCTGCCGCGGCGCGGTCTGGCGCGGCTGCGTCGGATGCCGGTGCGACGACCACTCGATGAGGGGGTGGTCGAGCACGCGGGCGAGGTGGTGCTGGCGCGAGACGCCCGCCCGCAACGTGATCCCGGGCTGATCATGCGGGTTTCGGCGGCCTCGGCGCAGACCGGGCTGCCGATGTCGGCGACCACCTTGAACCGGCTGTCGGAGGACGCGCCCGAATTGCGGGAGCCGTGGCCCAAGGACGCGGTCAACGATCTGCTCGTGCTGCTCGGCGCGGGTCGCGGCACCATCGACGCGATCGAGGCGCTCGACCGCACCGGGTTGTGGGGCAGGCTGCTGCCCGAATGGGGTGCGGTACGCGATCTCCCGCCGCGCGACGCGGTGCACACCTGGACCGTGGATCGCCATCTCATGGAGTGCGTCGCCTACGCCAGCGCGCTGGTCACCCGGGTCGCCCGCCCCGATCTGCTCATGCTCGGCGCGCTGCTGCACGACATCGGCAAGGGACGCGCGGGCGATCACAGCGTCGTCGGCGCGGAACTGGCCACCCACATCGGACGTCGGCTCGGACTGTGGCCTTCGGATGTGCGGACCCTCAGCGCGATCGTGCGCTACCACCTGCTGCTGCCCGAAACCGCCACCCGCCGCGACCTCGCCGACCCGGACACGGTGCAGCACGTCGTCGACGCGCTCGACGGCGACGTGCAATTACTGGAACTGCTGCACACCCTCGCGGAGGCGGATTCGCTGGCGACCGGGCCCGGTGTGTGGGGGGACTGGAAGGCCTCGCTGATCGGCGAACTGGTGCGCCGGTGCCGCCTGGTCATGGCCGGTGACCCGTTGCCGACCCCGGAACCCATCGCCGCGGAACTGCTGGAAAGGGCCGAGGCGGGCGGCGTGCACGTCGATCTGCGTCCGGGCGAGGGCAAGTACACCTACACCGTCACGGTGATCGCGCCCGACACGGCGGGTCTGCTCTCCGACGCGGCGGGTGTTCTCGCCCTGCATTCGCTGCGTGTGCTCTCGGCCTCGGTCGGCGGCGAGGGCCGCTCGGCGATCAATACCTTCGTGGTCTCACCGAAATTCGGCGATCCGCCCGACGCCGGGCTGCTGCGCCAGGAACTGATCAGGGCGACTTCGGGCGAACTCGATCTGACCGCGTTGCTCGCCAAGCGGGAACGCGAGGCGACCGGTGTGGGGCCGAGTCCCTACGCGCAGGCTCAGCCTCGGGTGATCTGGTTCGACGGCTCGAATGAGGGACAGGCGATCCTGGAACTGCGCGCCGAGGACCGGATCGGACTGCTGAGCAGGCTGGCCGCGACCTTCGCCGCCGCGGGCGCGAATGTGCGGTGGGCGAAGGCGGTCACGATGGGCTCCGCGGTGGTGGACGTGTTCGGTCTCGAGCTGGGTTCCGACACCGGCCCGGCGCGGCGCGAGGCAATCGAGAAGGCGGTCCTGGAAGTGGTGCCACGACCCGCGCCCAAGAAGCCCGACGAGCCGTCGACACCGGGCGGCGATCAGGTTTCCTAGTTGTTTGCCAAATGTCCAGTCCGCTCGTCTATATCCGGCTGTTCCAGTAAAAATCGCCAGCAATCAAACCGTTGCAGACTATTTGCTGGAACATATCGGCGTGCTGCCTTGCGCACCCTACGATCAGAGCGTCCCGCCCTATCGCCTTAGTACGAGGGGAGCATGTCGGTGGCAATTGAGGTTGTTTCGGCTTCGATGATGACGAGTGACGAGACGACACATATGGCTCGGTGTGTCGGCGGAGACCGCTGGGTCGTTTCCTGGCTACCCGGGCGCACCCTGACCGGCAGGCAGGCGGTGACCGCGATGACCATCGCCACCACCGTCGCCACCCGCGAGATGCGGACCGGTGCGGAGTGGGCCCTGCTCGACGACCTCGCGTTGGAATTGGGGCTCACCGCCCGCGAGGCGACATTCATGGTGGCCCTGGAGAACCACGACTATCGCAAGACCGTCGAGCCGCGCGCCCGCGTGCTCGACTGATCGAACTCCTGTGACCTCGGAGGACACACCGGTTGCGCGCCGGTACGGGTGATCCGATTACCCTTGATCAGAAGGTAGTCATTTCACTAGACGGTACTCATACCCGTCCCCGGTGATGTCCCCCGAGATCAGGAGCGCGATCGGTGTTCGAATCCCTGTCCGACCGGCTTACCGGTGCCCTCAAGGATCTGCGCGGTAAGGGGCGTCTGTCACCGGCCGACATCGACGCCACCTGCCGCGAGATCCGACTCGCTCTGCTCGATGCCGACGTCGCCCTGCCTGTCGTGCGCGGTTTCATCGCCAAGATCAAGGAACGCGCCAAGGGGTCCGAGGTCTCGGCGGCGCTCAACCCGGCCCAGCAGGTCGTCAAGATCGTCAACGAGGAACTTGTCACCATCCTCGGCGGCGAGACCCGCAGGCTCGCCCTCGCCAAGAATCCGCCGACCGTGGTCATGCTCGCGGGCCTGCAAGGCGCCGGTAAGACGACCCTGGCGGGCAAACTCGCGAAATGGCTGAAGGGACAGGGACATCAGCCGCTGCTGGTCGCGTGCGACCTCCAGCGTCCCGGCGCCGTCACCCAGTTGCAGGTCGTCGGTGAACGCGCGGGCGTCCCCGTCTTCGCCCCGCATCCCGGCATCTCCATCGGCGCCGGTGAGAATCCGCTCGGCATCGCGGCCGCCGACCCGGTCGTGGTCGCACGCGACGGTGTCGCCGAGGCCAAGGCCAAGCAGTACGACGTGGTCATCGTCGACACCGCGGGCCGTCTCGGCATCGACGCCGAGCTGATGCGCCAGGCCGCCGGTATCCGCGACGCGGTCCAGCCGGACGAAACCCTGTTCGTCCTCGACGCGATGATCGGCCAGGACGCGGTCAGCACCGCCGAGGCGTTCCGCGACGGAGTCGGCTTCACCGGCGTCGTGCTCACCAAACTCGACGGCGACGCACGCGGCGGCGCGGCCCTCTCGGTCCGCAATGTGACCGGTGCGCCGATCATGTTCGCCTCCACCGGTGAGAAGCTCGAGGATTTCGACGTCTTCCACCCGGACCGGATGGCCAGTCGCATTCTCGGCATGGGCGACGTGCTCACCCTCATCGAGCAGGCCGAACAGGTCTACGACGCGCAGGCGGCCGAAGAGGCCGCGCGCAAGATGGGCAGCGGCGAGCTCACGCTCGAGGATTTCCTCGATCAGATGCTCGCCATCCGTAAGATGGGCCCGATCGGAAACCTGCTCGGCATGCTGCCCGGCGCGGGCCAGATGAAGGATGTGCTGGCCCAGGTCGACGACAAACAACTCGACCGGGTGCAGGCCATCATCCGCGGTATGACCCCCGCCGAGCGCGACAACCCCAAGATCATCAACGCCTCGCGCAGGCTGCGCATCGCCAACGGCTCCGGCGTACAGGTCTCCGAGGTGAACCAGCTCGTCGACCGTTTCTTCGACGCGAAGAAGATGATGGCCATGATGGGCCGCCAGATGGGGATGCCCGGCGCGCGTCGTGGAAACAACCGCAAGGGCAAGAAGGGTAAGAAGGGCGGTCGCGGACCGACCCCGCCGAAGATGCGCGGCGGAATCCCCGGAATGCCCGCCGGAATGCCGGGGCTGCCGCCGGGGATGGATATCTCGAATATGCCGCCCGGTCTGGACCAGTTGCCGCCCGGACTCGAAGGTTTCGACCTCAGCAAGTTCAAATTCCCGAAACAGTAGGGGCTACCTCCTCACGAATCGGCCGCCGTCGACATTCCGACGGCGGCCGATTCGCGTCTGTTCGTGGCGGCGGCGCGGTGGTGACCCCGCACTCGGTGCCATAGTGGAAAGGGGCGATGAAAAGGGGAAACGGCTCGAACACGGAAGGAACGATCATGGAATTGGGACTGTCGACCACGCTGCGCACCGGTTTCGACGAGGCCGTCGATCGCACCCGTGACGCGCTCGCCCGGCAG
Organism: Nocardia noduli; assembly: GCF_019038455.1. Classification (NCBI taxonomy): domain Bacteria; kingdom Bacillati; phylum Actinomycetota; class Actinomycetes; order Mycobacteriales; family Nocardiaceae; genus Nocardia; species Nocardia noduli. The sequence goes on along the minus strand of NZ_JAFMPL010000023.1, from coordinate 1,381 downwards.
GGTTTCGGTGTCCTGACCGAAATCGATATGCGCGCCACCATGAAGGCCAAACTCGACGTGGACATGGAGGATTACCTCATCCTCGGCGCGTGCAATCCGTCGCTCGCGCACCGCGCCGTCGGCGTCGACCGCCGGATCGGGCTGCTGCTGCCCTGCAATGTCATCGTGCGCCGGGATCCGGACACCGAGACCGACATCATCGTCGAGGCGATGAATCCGCAGGTGATGGTCGAGGTCACCGACGACCGGGCGCTGTGCCCCGTCGCGGAGGACGCGACCGCCGCGCTGCAAGCGGCGATCGACTCGCTGACCGCGGTGCGTCCGTAACCGCTTCGGCCTCGACATCGGCTGTCACCGCGAGTTCGCCTCGGATGGTCTCGGCCGCCGTGTCGCCGATCGGCGGGCGCGGTAGGTTCGACGCAGCCGAGACGTCAGGAGGTCGCTGTGCATCTACGCGGTGTGGTTCTGCCCGATGACGAGGTGCGGGATCTGTGGGTCCATGACGGGCTGGTGACCGACGAGCCGGTGCCCGGGGCCGAAACCCTGTGTGACAGGGGCTGGATCGTGCCGGGCCTGGTCGACGCGCACTGCCACGTCGGGATCCGGTACGGCGGCGGACACGAGGACCGCGACGGCGCCATCGCGCAGGCCGAGACCGAACGCGACGCGGGCGCGCTGCTGCTGCGCGACGCCGGATCACCCATCGACACCAGGTTCATCGACGACCACGACGAATTGCCGCGCATCATCCGCGCGGGTCGTCACATCGCCCGCCCCAAGCGCTATATCCGCGAACTCGGCATCGAACTCGACGACGAGCGCGACCTGCCCGATATCGTCGCCGAACAGGCCCGTTTCGGCGACGGCTGGGTCAAGATCGTCGGCGACTGGATCGACCGTTCGGTCGGCGATCTGCGTCCGCTGTGGAGCGACGCGATCCTGAAGGACGCCATCGAGGCCGCCCACGCCAACGGCGCGCGCGTCACCGCCCACGTCTTCGGCGAGGACGCGCTGCCCGGCCTGATCAACGCCGGTATCGACTGCCTCGAACACGGCACCGGACTGACCGACGACACCGTCGCGATGATGGTCGAACACGGCACCGCCCTGGTGCCGACCCTCATCAATATCGACACCTTCCCCGACATCGCCGACGGCGCGGGCAAATTCCCCACCTACGCCGCCCACATGCGCGACCTGCACCGTCGCGTGCGCGGCACCGTCGCCAACGCCTACGACGCGGGCGTCCCCATCTACGCGGGCACCGACGCGGGCGGCTCCATCCGCCACGGCCGCATCGCCGACGAGATCACCGCGCTCACCGCCGCCGGCCTGTCTCCGCACGACGCGCTCGGCGCCGCCTCCTGGAACGCCCGCACCT